>JBGORM010000002.1:0-300000 GCA_041538185.1 Melioribacteraceae bacterium 4301-Me
TAAAATCAGCATTTTACGCGTTAAAACAATTTTATCAGTAAACATTCTGTAAAAATAAACACCGCTGGCCAATCCTTCAGAGCTGAAATTTATTATATACCTTCCCGGATTCTGAAATTTATCAACCAATACTTTTACTTGTTGCCCGATAGAATTATATAAAATAATTTTAACGTTACTCCGTACAGGTAATGAATAAGCTATATTTGTCTCCGGGTTAAATGGATTCGGATAGTTCTGCGATAGATCAAAAGTAAGTGGAAGCTGTGAATAAGTATTTTTTACGCCTGTTATAATGTCATTTACTTTATCAATGGAGCTTGTAAGTAACAATTGAGTATAGAGATGATTATGGAACCCACCACTTTCATCGGATTCTGCATAAGTGACATTGAAAATAGCTTCGTTCAGTAATTTTATTTTTACTGAATCACTGCTATTGGCCAAAATATTTTGCGCTTGAGTTATTTTGTCATTAGCAGTAGAATCAAGTTTTTGGAATTCTGTTTTCCACTTAGTAATAAAAGCCATTGCTGAATCAGCGGAAAAGTTACTGTGGCATCTGGTACATGAAGTAGTATACGTTCCGTCGTCTTCTTTGACAAATATTGACCAGCTATGACCTTTAAACATATTAGAGTTAGAGCCATCTACACCTGAATTATACATATGGCAATCAATACACTGGGCATTCATTGTATGAATTTCAGGAACATCTATACCCCCTGTCCCTAATTCAATATTATAACTTAAATGATCGGTATCAGGGAATCTTAAATTTCCGTGGCACTGTCCACATAATTCATTAGGTGAATTCATAACTTCATACGACCTTGTGGAAGAATTATAGTAGGAGAGAACCCCCGGTTTATGAGGATTGTGGCATGCGGTACAACTAACGTTTGGCCATTCTGACTCATTAAGTGGTTTGGTAGAAGAGCTATAATTGCTATTCTCAGTAGAAAAGAAAATTTCAAGCGCTTGAGCTTCAGAAATTCCACCATTCATAGTAACGGAAGTAGGTGCGTGACATGCTATGCAATTTTCGCTTTTAATTACTTTTTCCGAATTCTCTCCAGAATGTTCAGATGCCAGTTCTTCGGCAACATCAAGCTGACCACCATGCCCGTGCTTACTCATTTTCCATGCATCATAAATGCGATGGTCCGTATCGCTAAATCTTAAACTACCATGACATTGTCCACACAATTCATTGGATGTTTGAACACTGTCATAATTTAAGTTTTTTGAGTTATATACGCCGAGTGTAGGTATACCACTTGAAGGATGATTGGTTGGAGGATTATGGCAAGTTATGCAGGATACATTTGGCCAATCCGATACATGGATAGCAGAGGTAGAATCTGTAAATTTACCGTTAACGGTTGAAAAAAAGTAATTAATAGCCTGTATTTCAGTCATTCCACCGTTAACAGTAACTGAAGTTGGAGAATGGCAGGAAATACAATCTTCAGCTTGAGAGCCTGCAATCACAGAATCAGGTGTTTGTCCTATCCAGTTAGAGGCTAATTCGTCACCCACATCTTTCTGTGTATCGGCGTGCTTGCTTGAACTCCATAATCCATATTCTGAGCTATGACATGCTTTACAATTATTTTGCTGGGCATGGGTAACTTTCATTGAAAAAAGTAAAAAAATCGAGATGAAAAAAGCAAGGTAACACATTTTATTTTTCATAAAAACCTCTTATATGTTATTTATTATCGTGGCAAAGTATTATGCAACAATGTCAACCTCCTATTCGTAACTTGGACTGAACAATAATAAGATATATTTATCTTGTACTAAGATAAACAGAGTGGATAAAAAGTGATAATTAATAAAAATGAATTTTTTTTCATTTTTTACGATAGACTTACAAAATCGAATTTTATTGTAATATTTATTATTATGATTATTATAAATGTATGATGATATGGAAATTTTAATTGCAGAAGATGATAAGCAAATAGTAAATTCTTTAATAAAGAATTTAACTGAGGAAGGACATCATGTTAGGTGTGCATATGATGGTGAGAAAGCCTTGTACTATGTAAAGTCATTTCCTTTTGATGTCGTTCTATTAGATTGGAGAATGCCAGGAATAAGCGGTATAGAAGTCTGTAAAAGAATACGGGAATATGGAATTAATGTACCTATAATACTTTTAACAGCATTAAGTCAGATTTCAAATAAGGTGGAAGCACTTCGTGTAGGTGCCGATGATTACATTACAAAACCTTTTTCTTTAGAAGAGCTTATTGCTAGAATTCATGCTGTAGTGAGGAGGTATAAATTACATACAAACGAATTAATAACGTCTAACCTTACACTTAATCTTATTGAGAGAAAAGCTATTACAATCCGCGGTGAAATACCCTTAAATGGAAAAGAATTTGACCTGCTAAAATGTTTCATTTTACACAAAGGTAGAATATTAAGTAAAGAAGAACTGGCAAAGTTAGTATGGGGATATGATTTCGTTCCTTTGAGTAATATTATTGAGGTAACTGTAAAAAATCTTCGTAAAAAATTAGAAGAAGGTACTGGGAAAAAATTAATAAAGTCTATTTATGGCGAAGGATACATCTTCATATCGGAATAAGCAAAAAAAACCGTGGTTTACTAATACTGTTAAAAGAATAATAATATGGGATATAGCTATATTCTTTTTGCTTTTTATAATATCAAATATTTTCATAATAGCAATTACTAACAAAATATTGAATGAGAATCTTGATAAAGAGATAAAGAATAAAATTGACGTTCTTGAAGAATTGTTCAGTATAAAAAACGATACCATAAAATTCGTTGGATATGGCGAATTAAATGAACCGGCATTTCAAAATGTTTACCTGGGTTCTTTTTTCCTGCAAGTATACGATATAAGTGGAAGACTTATTGTTAGAAGTAATAATCTACAATCCTTCGTGCCACTTCCGTTTGATGTAAGAAAATTTAATATGAACCTTGAATTTGAAGATACTAAAATAGGCAACAATAACTTACGGGTTGCCTACGCTCCAATTAAGGATAAATCAAGTAATGTACGAGCATATATTCAACTTGCTGCTTTTGAAAATAAAAATAATTCTATAATGAGAGAGATAATTGTTTTTAATATTATGCTTCTTCCGGTAATTTTGTTTTTAATAGTAATTTCAAGCGTCTTTCTTGCTAAAAAGAGTTATGCACCGCTGAATAAAATTATAGAAGTTGCTGAGAATATAACAGCTAATAATTTAAATACAAGGATTGAATACAAAGCAGATTCTTATGATGAACTTGGAAGATTAAGAGATACACTAAATCGCCTTTTTAGCAGACTTAATGGATATATTAATCATATCTCTCAATTTACAGACAACGTATCCCATCAGCTAATGAATCCTTTGACAGCTGCTAAAACTGAACTCGAGTATATTCTAAAACGTGATAGAAAGCCCGAAGAATATAAAGAGTCTTTAATCGTTTTGAATTCTCAAATAAATATAATGATAAATATTATCAAATTATTACTTACAATTGCAAAATATAGCACTCAACCCGAGCTGAATAAAAGTGTGATTAACGTTACTAAAGTGATTAATAAAACAATTAAACCCCTGTTTAACCGCTACAATATAATTTACGATATGCAAGACAACATTTATCTGAGGGGAAGCTCAGAAGGTTTTCAAATTATTATGGAAAATTTAATTGATAATGCTGTTAAGTACTCTAATGAAAATAGCGAGGTATTGGTAAAAATATTGAAATTGAATGAAAGAATTGAAATAATGGTTGCCGACTATGGTATCGGAATACCGGAAAAAGAAAAAGAAAAAATATTTGAAAGATTTTATCGCTCACAAAATACAATAAAAAATACAAATGGCTATGGTCTTGGTTTATGTCTTGTTAAAACAATTACTCAAGCAATGAACGGGAATATAAGAGTTGAAAATAATGTACCACGTGGGACAAAATTTATTATTGATTTCCCTGTAATGAACATGGAATAAATTAGAATCTTAAATGAAATGATATCCTTTTGTTTTAATTCGTTAATTTTATCGATAGTAGAACATTGGTTTATTACTTTACATTACAAAGTTCATATGTCTTATCTAACCAATAAAAATTTTACCTTTTAGTCAGCCTATTTTAATGGATTTTTGGGTTTATCTTTTAATAGTAATTATTTGAAACCATTTTCAGAGTATGCGGTAAAAGCACAATATTAAATTATTATTAGAAGTTAATGAGAAAGAATCAAAAACTTAGTTTAATAGAAGTAATCTCGATGGCAGTCGGCACAATGATAGGTGCCAGTATTTTCTCGATATTCGGTTTGGGTGTAGAAATTGCTGGACAAAATTTACCCGAAGCATTTGTACTCTCAGGAATTTATGCACTTGTTGTTGCCTATTCTTATTCAATTCTCGGCTCCCAAATAATATCGAATGCGGGTCCTATCGCATTCATATTAAAAGGTATAGGAGATAATGTTATAACTGGTGCATTAAGTATTTTAATGTGGCTGACATATGTAATATCGATTGCACTTTTTGCCAGAGGATTTACAGGATATTTTCTCCCTTTCCTTAATATTGAAGCTACTGGACTATTAACAGGCATTATAGTTACACTTGTAATTATGTTCTTTACTTCATTGAATTTTTTTGGTAGTAAAGCTGTAGGTAAAGCGGAATTTTATATTGTACTGATTAAGCTTTCCATTTTAATGATATTCATTATTGGAGGTCTGTTTACTATTGACTGGAATTTAGCAAGACCAGTCTTTGATATCAGACACTCATCTAGTATGCTTAGCGCCTCTGTAATTTTTTTCCTGTCATATATGGGATTTGGTCTAATAACAAATGCATCTGAAAATGTTAAAAACCCTCAAAAGAATATCCCGCTTGCAATATATTTGAGTATTCTTATTGTAATGATTATTTATGTTTCGATATCTTTTGTAACTATCGGTAATTTGTCTTTGGCAGATATAATAAAAGCACAGGAAAATGCGCTTGCAGTTGCTGCCCGTCCGTTTTTGGGAAGCTTTGGCTTCATTCTTATTTCTGTAGGAGCGTTGTTTTCAATCTCTTCAGCATTAAATGCTACAATTTACGGAGGGGCTAACATTGCTTATTCAATTGCAAAAGATGGCAAGCTACCAAAAATATTCGAGCGGAAAATATGGTTCAAGTCAACCGAAGGCTTATACTTAACTGCCGGCTTGGGATTGCTTGCCGCACTATTTTTAAATCTAAATACAATTGCTAGCATAACAAGTACGATATTTACCGTTATTTATATATTTGTTTTAATATCTCACCTGAAAATATATTCTCGATACGGTGGAAATAAATTCTTAATTTTAATTAACTTATCCGTACTCTTAGTTGTATTTGCAGCGTTAATTAAATATCAGTGGGAAACCCAGCCTTCTTCTTTTTTTATTAGTATATCGGCATTTACCGGGGCTATTATATTTGAATATGCTTATAGAAAACTGAAAGGAAGAGTAATCAAACATGGTGAATAAAACTGACCGGAACTATTTATTAATTAATTTGTTGGAGCAACTATGAAAGACGAAGCAGAAAATTTGAATGCTTTGAAAAAATTATCTCTCGAAGAAGCTTTTAAAGAATTAGAGTCTAGCGAGAATGGTATTTCTGATTCAGAAGCCTTGGAGAGAACTAAAAAATACGGATATAATGAAATAGCCGAAAAAAAAGAAAATCCAATATTAAAATTTCTTGGTTACTTTTGGGGACCAATTCCTTGGATGATTGAATTGGCAGCTATCCTTTCGGCAATAATAAATCATTGGGAAGATTTCTGGATTATATTTGTACTTTTGCTGTTAAACGCAGTCGTTGGATTCTGGCAGGAAAATAAAGCAAGTGATGCTATAAGCGAATTAAAGAAAAAGTTAGCATTGAATGCAAAAGTTATAAGGGACGGCAAATGGAAAGAAATAGAGGCAAGTCAACTTGTCCCTGGAGATGTTATTCGTTTAAGATTAGGTGATATAATTCCAGCCGATGTAAAATTATTTTCGGGTGAATATTTAATGATTGATGAATCCGCGCTAACAGGAGAATCGTTGCCGGTAGAAAAACACAATGGGGATATAGGCTACTCAGGTTCTGTTGTTAATCAAGGTGAAATGAATGGGTTAGTCGTGGCAACTGGTTCAAATACTTTTTTTGGAAGAACTGCTAAATTAGTTGCAGAAGCAAAAACTATAAGTCATTTTCAGAAAGCTGTAATAAAAATTGGTGACTATCTTATTGCACTCGCAGCTTTTATGGTGGTGATAATTTTTATGGTTTCATTCTTTCGCCATGAAAGTTTTATAGATACTTTACAATTTGCTTTAGTGTTGACAGTAGCCGCTATTCCTGTCGCTTTGCCTGCGGTACTATCTGTAACAATGGCCGTCGGTGCCTCAGTATTAGCTAAGAAAAAAGCAATTGTAAGTAAACTTACAGCTATTGAAGAAATGGCTGGTATGGATATCTTATGCAGTGACAAAACCGGGACTATAACAAAAAACCAATTGACTCTATCCGAAGTTATTCCATTTGAAGGATTTACTGCTGACGACATTTTAATATTCGGTTCATTATCTTCAAGGGAAGAGGACAATGACCCAATAGATCTTGCTATACTAAGAAAAGCCAATTCCGTAGTAGGTGTTCGAGAGAAAATAAAATCTTATAAAATAAACTACTTCAAGCCTTTCGACCCTGTAATTAAAAGAAGTGAGGCTTATGTAACATCAAATGAAAATAAGAATTGTAAAGTAGCAAAAGGTGCACCGCAAGTTATTCTAAATTTAATTTCTGAAAAAGAAAAACAAAAAATCACAGAACTTGTTAACTCAAAAGTTAATGAACTCGCTGAGAAAGGTTACCGTGCACTTGGAATAGCTGTAATGTATAATCAAAACGAGTGGAAATACGCGGGCCTGATTCCGCTTTTTGACCCTCCGAGAGATGATTCGGCAGAAACCATAAAAACAGCCCAAGCGATGGGTATTAATATTAAAATGATTACTGGTGATCATACTGCTATTGCTAAACAAATAGCAAAACAAGTTAATCTGAAAAGTAACATCTTGGAAGCTTCACTATTACTTAATGAGTCTGATAAAAAAATTGGCGATGTTGTTGAAAATGCAGATGGATTTGCTCAGGTTTTTCCTGAACATAAGTATCGAATAGTAGAAATTTTACAAGAAAGAAAACATATAGTTGGCATGACTGGTGATGGAGTTAATGACTCACCTGCTTTGAAGAAAGCCGATGTGGGAATTGCCGTAGCAGGTGCCACTGACGCTGCTAAGTCAGCTGCCGATATAGTCTTAACGTTACCAGGATTGTCTGTTATTATCGACGCTCTGAAAGAAAGCAGAAAAATTTTTCAGCGGATGAATAGTTATGCAATTTATAGAATTGCAGAGACAATAAGAGTGTTGTTTTTTATTACTCTGGCCATTATAGTTTTTAACTTTTATCCTGTTACCGCAGTTATGATTGTGCTGCTTGCATTGTTTAATGATGCGCCAATAATGGCTATAGCTTATGATAATGTAAAATATTCCAATAATCCTGAAAGATGGGATATGAGAATTGTTTTGGGTATGGCAACTTTTTTAGGTTTAATAGGCGTTGTTAGTTCATTTACAATTTACTATTTAGGAAGGGATTATTTTCATTTGTCACCTGGTGTTTTACAATCTTTCATTTTCCTTAAGTTAGCAATTGCCGGTCATCTTACAATATTTTTAACTAGAACTCGTGGGCCCTTTTGGTCGATAAAACCAAGTGCTGTTTTACTATGGTCAGCTGTAATTACAAAATTATTAGCTACACTTTTTGCTGTATATGGGTGGTTCATCTCACCAATTTCATGGGAACTGGCACTGTTCGTCTGGGCTTATGCTATTGTCGCCTTTCTTATAACTGATTTTTTGAAAGTAAAGATTTACAGACTATTAGATCACACTGGAATTAAATTTCACAGATAAAAAATAGGAATAAAAAGTGGATAAGAAAACCTTAAATGGACATAATGAGAAGCTTGATTCATTATTAGAATCACTTCTAAGCGAAGATGGGACAGAGAGAAAAAATGCAAGGAAGAAACTTGTTTCTAAAGGTAAAATAGTAATTAACCATATGGGAAAATTGCTTAATCATCCCAAGCATTTATATCGATGGGAGGCTGTTAAAACTCTTGAAGAATTAGCCTTACCTGATTCTATACCATATCTTATTCAAGCTCTAAATGATGATAAGAGTGATATAAGGTGGATTGCAGCAGAAGGATTAATTAGATTAGAGATGCAATCGGTTAAACCTGTACTTGAAGCCTTGATGAAAAAAAATGATTCGGTCTTTCTCTTGGAAGGTGCACACCATATCTTTTTTGAATTGAAAGAAAAAAATGTTTTGCCTAAAAATTTCCCGATTGATGAACTTCTTGCTCTTTTGAAGAATTCTGAGTTAAAGGAAAGTGCAAAATTGTTGGCGTATAAAATAATTAATCAGTTCAAGCTTTGATTCAACTCCGGGTTTTTTATGCAGCTTAATTAAAATGTTGGCTGCTGAAAAATAGTCGAAAAATTTTATGTTAAAACACCGCAGCTTTAATAGTTGTGGGGAAATAATTATCATCAGATGAAAAAAGATTTCATTCTAATAAAATAAATTACTTATATGCAAACAATCTTGGGCTCTGGCGGCGCTATTGGGACTGAGCTTGCAAAGGCGTTGAAGAGATTTACAAATAAAATACGGTTAGTTTCACGAAATCCAAAGAAGGTCAATGAAACTGACTTCCTTTTGGCTGCTGATCTTACAGATGCACAACAATTATCGAAAGCTGTTGAAGGTAGCACTGTATGTTATGTAACCATTGGCTTCGAATATAAAACAAAAATATGGCAGCAAGTTTGGTTGACATTTATTAAGAATGTTGTATCTGCATGCAAAGATAATAAAGCTAAATTAGTGTTCTTTGACAATATATACGCAATTGACTGTAACCATATAAATCATATTACTGAAGAAAGCCCAATTAATCCTGCAAGTAAAAAAGGAGAAATAAGAGCGCTTGTTGACAGATATATCATAGAAAATGTTGAGAAAGGAAATATTGAAGCTATTATTGCACGCTCACCCGACTTTTTTGGTCCCATAAAGAAAAGCAGCATAATAATGAATTTAATTTATAATAACCTTCAAAAAGGTAAACCAGCGCTGTGGTTTTGCAATGCCGATGTAATTTATACTCCTGGTTATACCTATGATTTAGCAATGGGCGCAGCATTGTTAGGGAACACAAATGATGCATTTAATCAAGTCTGGAATTTACCAGTTGATCAATCTCATGCTACCGCACGGGAATTCACACAAATGTTTGCTGAAATTATGAATGTTAAAAATAGACTTAAGGTGTTACCAGCATGGAGTATCAAATTGCTTGGCTTTTTTGTGCCGGTCCTAAAGGAGATTTATGAGATGAGATACCAATACGATAGAGATTACTTTTTCGATAGTAGTAAATTTATCAGAAGATTCAATTATGTTCCTGTATCGAATAAGAAAGCAATTGAACAGACAATTGAGTTGATGAAATACAGTAAGTTGGAGTGCCGTCCCGACCTACCGTAAGTCGGTTCGCTGAACCGACTACAAATTCTTTTCAAAGTTAATACTTAAACCGGGACAGCGTCCTAACTAACAGTTAGTCGATTCATCAGCAATGGTAAAAAAAATAAATATACTAAAATGAAGATAATCTTTGGTCGAACCGGTGTTCTAACCAAAAAATAAATAAAAAAGGAAATAAGCAATGAGGATAGATATAAAATTAATTTGGTTAATTATCTTAACAATTAGTCTTATATCTTGTGATATAAATGAAGAAACAAAAAACAACAGTAAAATTCTGGATCAACTTATTGTTTTTGGTGATAGCAATAGTGATCCAGGCAACATTTATAATAAGACCAATCATTTGATTCCAGTAACTCCGCCGTATTTTCAAGGGAGATTTTGCAACGGTCCAACATGGGCAGAATTAGTTGCAAGCAAATTTAACCTTGTTGGCGATGCTAACATGAATTTTGCCTACGGTGGAGCTTGTTCCGATTCTCTTAATGCTATAGCTTTAAAAATCCCGCCACAGGCACCCGAGCCATACTCAACTATTCGAAATGCTATTATGTTTACAGGACTTCTTGAACAGGTTGAAGAGCTAAGAGCATCTGCAATACGCCCTAAATTAAATCACCTTGTTGTTATTTTTATTGGTGGAAACGACTATAGCCTTGAAAACGAAGTAAATGATTCAAAAGTGGATCATGTAATATCTTCAATAGAAAAGGCTATCTCTCGAATTAAAGAAATGGGATGGAAACGAATTGTTATTTTTACTCTGAACGATCATGCTGCAACCATAGAGTTAGATTCAAGTGCAGTAGAAGCAGATAAAGTTTATTTTGAATTGGCAAAAAGAAATAATGCACGACTTAAAGAAGCAGTTGTTCAATGGAGTAATAAATTAGGGATTGATATAAAAATATGGGATTTTGCAGCTTTTCTGAAAGATGTAACTGACCACGCAGTAAGTTATGGTTTTACTGACTTGCTGAATCCAATCTACGAAGGAAGCTTTTTTGCTTTTGATGGCAAGTTAAACGATGCAAAGGGAAAATTATTCTGGGATTTCACACCGCATTACTCGGCAGCCATACATAATGTAATTTCTGATGAGTTTATTAAATTTTTGCAGAATTTTAATTAACAGCAGCTTAATATATCAGTAGTAAGTCCCAAGTAGGTCAGGAGGCTGACCCGACCAACAGTTAAAATCACAAACAATAAACTGAGGTTTTGTTCTTTGAGCTAAAGTTTCACTTTCCAACGCTTATAAGCTACCAGCAAATCCTTTAGTTTAAAACCAAACCGAATTTTTCAGTAAGTGATGTTTTCATTCGTCTTCACACGAGCAAAGTTTGTTTGTGCGAGCTTTTTCAAAAGATTCTTTTCCTTCTTTATAGGATAAATAAGCAATAAGAACTGCGCCAATAGAATCAATTCCGCCAATGTTAGTTAATTCATAGCCGAGGCTTGCTAAAAGGAGAATAATTGAGAGATACAAACAAGTTTTTGTGCATTTTGCGTCAGCAATTATTGCTTGAGAATTGAGCGCTTTGCCGACTTTCATTTTATACATAATGAGCAACTGCATTGCCAAAATTGAAATTATAGAAATCACTATACCCCAGAAAGTAGTCTCTGGTTTATGATTTGTAACTACGTTATATATGGCAGTTGCTGCTAATCCAGCGGAAAGAAAGTAAAATGCAGTCCCAGTTACTTTTAATGCTGTTTTTTCGAAATCATCTCGTGTTTCTTCACCTTTTTGCTTAATTCTTTTTAGAAAATGCCAAATACCAATTCCAGAAATTACTTCTACAAATGAATCTATTCCAAAACCTAGTAAAGAAAGCGTACCATCCTCATATCCAAAAATTACTGAAATTAATCCTTCTACAATGTTGTAGTAAATTGTAATTAACATTAAAGCATAAGCATATGAATAAAGTTTTGCTCTGCTTTCATCACTAATTGATTGAGTAAACAGCATTTGAACATAAAACCTTTTTTGTTATTAGAATGAATTATTTTGCTGCAAATGTGAAAATGAGCTTAGCAAAGGAATAAAAATTGCAAAAAATATAATTACACTAACAGCAATTAGCACTAGTGTAATTATCACAAGTATTTTTAATATCTTAAAATATTTTGCTTGTAACTCGAAGCCGTAACGCATAGCACGAGGGTCGTTTGTTGTTTTAAATAGCTCAAATTGTTCGGCGGATTCGCGCATACGCAAGCCAATTAATATGTATGGTATGCCGACTACAGCTCCAATAATTGACAGGCAATTAAGAGCGCCGTAGATAATTATAAAAACACCTACAAACTTCATGTCTCTTACCATCTGTCCAAATGTTATTTGGAACATTGATGGTGCTTTTGTTTCTGAAGAAACAGTTTCGTTTAGATTAATTTCGTTGAAGTCTTCCATATTTTCCTCCGTGTTGTTATTAAACATGAAATTGAAAGACGTTATTAGCAAATATATAATTTATTTTTGTTTATAGACCAATTTAGTTCAAGTCGATAAAATATTATTTATACTTTTTATCGATTTCTACAACTTTATTTTTGCTATAGTCGGAAACACCAACCATTAATCCAGAAGTTACAACAAAAGCTCCAATAATTTGCCATAATGTTACATTTCTGCCGAATAAAAGCATGATGAATGGCAGTAAGGCTAAATATACGTTTGTGTAAGGTACCCAAAAATGTGCAGCGAATTTAGAAAGCTTGAAAAAGCCAAAACTGTAAATGTAGCCGGAAAGTCCAGCTGCAACAACAAATATAATTGGTAACCAGTTATTAGGAATAATAGTGCCTTCGAACAAAGAGAAGAATCGATTGTAATCAACTGAAACGAAGACTTCTTTTAATTCTTTCTTAGTCTCTTCGGGTAAATTTTCTTTTAAGTAAAATTTATTGTTTACTTGTTGATAGTTAGTTAGCAGTAATTCTTTTTTGTTGTTATTTACTTTTGACAAGACCGCAGACTGAAACTCTTCAGCTGAAATATTTAATGGCAAGTTTGCATGCAGTGCATCGCCAATTAACGGGAATATAAAAAGTGCAGCAGTAATAAAAATCATTTTCCATATTTCTCGCCAGACCACAAGTGCATTGGGTCCAACACCTTTAAGCGCGGTCTGAACCGTTTTGTTGTTTAGGACTTGTTGAGAGCACAAACAGCAGTTGATTATTATAATCCAAATAACAGCATTTAAGTCTAAAACTGACTTTGGGTCGACGTGTGTTCCTATTATGCTTGGGATGTGAGGTATACTCAGGCCTATAATTACAAGTGAAATTCCCCACCAGTGTTCTTTTCTTATTGGAGCGTTGAACAGTACTTTACCAAAAAAAGGCAAAAAAGCTAAATAGACATTAACGTATGGTGCGTAGATGTGTGGAGAATAATATCTCGGCAGATAAAAGAAGCCGATATTTTCTATTACTCCAGTAAATGCGCAAATCATTATTGTTGTTAAAGATAATATTCCAGGCCATAAATATTTAAGCTCTTTGCCGCGAATAATTTCAATAAACACAGCAACTACAGCCCAGGCTAATTTAGAAATTTCACGCCACCATGTCATCACGCCAGGTGTTACGTCCACTCTGCTGCCCCCAGTGTATTCGGGCTGATTTCCCATCCAATTGAGAAGATATTGTCCACCCAAAGCGCCATTAATTATTGATAGCCATGTTAGTAGTATTATCCATTCCATGAGGGTGATCTCCGGGTTTTAATTTAAGATTAGTTTGAAACGGTAATTTGTATTCAATGTGTATCTCAATATTAATGATAATTTAATGTGCTTCCACCAATAAATTCTCTTAATACAGAGTCACCCGGTATCGGCGAGTCGTCTGCGATTGGTTCAACTTCTTGAAGGACTTTACTTATCCGTGTTGCTCTTGTGTAGGCATCAATTCTTAGTGGGTCGTCTTTATACTTTTTCTCCCATTCAATAAAATCAATTAGAAGTTTTGAAGCATATAAAGGTACTTCGTAAGACATAGAAGTGTTTATGATATAATCGGCAGTGTTGCAATAGGGCAAAATATTTCTTTTTTCTGAAGAGCGAACATAATGCCAATGCAATAATGTTTGTTCGGGATTATAAGCCCTGTGTACAGAATCCCTTAACATGCGTCGTATTAAACGTAAATCAGTCCATCTAATATAAACACCGTCACCGGTTTTCATTTGAAGGAGTGGTTCAAGATAAAGTTTGAATTTTAAATCAGCAGAAATTTCCTTGCTGAATTCCGGGTGTAATCCATGAAGACTGTCGATAAGCAGTACTTCATTTTCTTTAAGCTGGAGTGGAGTTTGATTTAAGAACCGCTTTCCAAGTTTAAAGTCATAATAAGGCACTTTTACTTCTTTGCCATCTGCCAAAAGTTTAAGATGTTCATTTATCATCTGAAGATCTAATGCTTGAGGTGTTTCAAAGTCATAATCTCCAAATTCATCTTTTGGATGCATCTCTAAGTCAAAAAAATAATTATCGACAACGAGAGGTTTAAAATTCATACCTAACTTGTTAAGTCGCTGCTTAAGTTTAATTGTAGTAGTAGTTTTACCCGATGAGGAAGGGCCGCTTACAAAAACCATTTTCAATTTGTCGCTTCTTTCTTTTATAATTTCCGCTGCGGTATCAAGTTGAGTTTCGTAAAAGGTCTCGCATTCGTGAACAATATGAGGAAACTCACCGGCTCTAATTCGTTCGTTTATTGCTTGTACAGTATGCAAAT
Organism: Melioribacteraceae bacterium 4301-Me; assembly: GCA_041538185.1. Taxonomy (NCBI): domain Bacteria; kingdom Pseudomonadati; phylum Ignavibacteriota; class Ignavibacteria; order Ignavibacteriales; family Melioribacteraceae; genus Pyranulibacter; species Pyranulibacter aquaticus. Next base: position 14,439 of record JBGORM010000002.1, read on the forward strand.
TGTGACTAACAGCCCAATCTAACGAACGCCAAACTTTAGCCCAAGGAATAAATTCTGACGGTTTTGAAAAATGTTTAGAATCCGCTCTTCTTCGTTTGGCTGCTTCTTCTCTGTAAAGAATAAATTCCTTTGCTACTTTTGCATGTCCATTTTCAATCAACACTTTTTCTATAATGTCTTGAATTTCTTCGATATGCGGTTTATAACCATCTTCAAATTTCTCTTCCATAATTGCTACAACTTGTTTGCATAATTGCTCGGCTTTTTCTTTGTCACGTCCGCCTACAGCCACTGCTGCTCTGTATATTGCGTTGGTAATCCTATCAGGATTAAATGGAACTATTGCTCCTGTTCTTTTAATAACGAACTTTATTTTTCCCATAGTTTTTTAAATTATTTCACAAAAGACCGTTAAATTTAATTTCTGTTTACTATTTATTCAAAATTATTTTCACTTTTTTTGTATAACTATTATTGATTAAGCAATGGCTATTATGTTTAAAACTAAGTTGTAAGACAGTTAATTTGTTATTTAACTGTGAATCTTTATTAAGTCAATTTACATCTAACGCAAAAGAAAAACTAAATACAATTATGTCGTAAATAAATTTTTTAGTAATTAATTATAAAAGGAAATTATTATGGCAACAAAGACTGCAGTTGTAAAGCAATTACAGGGGATTACATTTGCTGGTAAAACAGATTCGAATCATTGGATTATGATGGATGGGCCGGAAAATTTTGGCGGCAGTAATGCTGCAATTCGGCCGAAAGAATTAATATTAATAAGTTTAGGCGGATGCACAGGTAGCGATGTTGTATCAATTTTGCAGAAGAAAAGAGTTCCACTTGAGGGCTTTGAAATTAGAATTAATGCTGAAACAGCAGATGAACATCCGCAGGTATTTACCAGAATTCATCTTGAGTATGTTTTTTATGGGAAAGACTTATCGATAAAAGATATTGAGCGAGCAATAGAACTTTCACAAACAAAGTATTGCAGCGTAACCGCAATGCTGCAAAAAGCAGTTGAAATTACTCATTCATACAGAATAGAAGAGAAGAAAGATTAGATTGAGGTAATCGAAGGGAAAAACAATTTTATTGTAATACTTCTAAAGTTTATTTAAAGCTGTTCAGCTTTGATTTGCTTTATTAACGAAACTTGATTAATTGTTCTTTATGCTATTTTAAATATTTTTCTGGTATTGGTTTTCTGCCTGCGTATCCCTCTTCAATACTGTGATAAAACTTTATATCGTCTTCATCACTGCGCCAGCAAAGTAAAACTTCTTCATTATCAATTATTGCCGGAAAATCTACAAGTCCTACCGTAAAATTCCAATCTTTATATGAGCAGCCAATCTCTTCGAGTTCGTGCATGTAATAATTAATTTCGCTGCTTAATTTTTGAATTTCATAATTGTTTTCTGCCCCTTCACCTAATGAATCAACTATAGTTCTTATCTGGAACGCATTATTAAGTATATCTTTTACAATTCTTTTTACTAGCGGAAGAGTTTTCCTTGCTTCCTTTGGAGTGAAGTATTTTACTTCAGCTTTGTTCATAGCACCACCAATTTTTAGTAGCAAAATAAAAATATTTTTAATAATTGGAAGGTAAATTTTCGTTGGGAAAATACCATTTTTTCTAATAAGAAGAATCGTGAATAAGTTTTTTCTCAGTTATCTTAAAAACTATTTTACAGTAGGTTTTACTCCTACGTTGTTAGTCAACGTTTTTGTTTCGGAAGGTTAACTGAAGTAGAGTAAAAGTTGAACTCAAAAAACTTATGTGAATTCACCACGTTGTGATTAAAAATAAGCTTCTACATGCCAATTCGGGCTGGTGAAGAATTTGGGTTAATTGAGATAAAATATCCCCCTTTCCTGCATCAAAATTTTACATTCTTATGCATAAGTGATATTTTTCATAAGAAAAATTTCAAATACTTTTCAAATTAAAAGGATAAATAATGGCAGTTATAAGACCATTTAAGGCAATCAGGCCAGTGGAAAAAGTAGCCCACCTTGTTGCAAGCGTACCTTACGATGTGGTAAATAAAGAGGAAGCGGCAAATTTAGCTAAAGGTAATCCGATTAGTTTTTTGCGGGTTACCAGGTCGGAGATTGAGCTGAAAGCGAATGTAAATCCTTATTCACAAGAAGTCTACGAAAAGGCAAAAGAAAATTTTGAGCGTCTTAAAAGAGAAGCTCCGCTTGTGCAGGATACTACTGCTCATTTTTATTTATATCGGCTAACAATGGGAAATCAAACTCAAATAGGAATAGCAGCAACTTTTAGTGTGGATGACTATGAAAATAATATTATTAAAAAACATGAGAAGACAAGAAAAGAAAAAGAAGATGATAGAACGAATCATATTTTAGCAACTAATGCTCAAACTGGTCCGGTCTTTTTAACTTATCATGGAGTTGAAGCTGTAAATAATGCAATTAAAGAGGTAATAGAGAGAAATGAACCATTATATGATTTTCGTTCGAATGATGGAATTCAACATACAATTTGGCTGATACCGTCAGACTATGATGATTTAATTATCTATGAAATTGGCAAAGTTAAAAATCTTTACATTGCAGATGGTCATCACCGCGCTGCAAGTGCATGGCGTACAAGAGAAACTAAAAAGCATAATAATGTCAGGCATACAGGTGAAGAAGAGTATAATTTTTTTCTTGGCGTCTTGTTCCCCGCTGAACAGTTAAAGATTCTTCCTTATAATAGAGTTGTACACGATTTAAATAATTTTTCTGTAGATGAATTTTTAACAGAAGTTAAAAAGAATTTTATTGTGAAAGAAACAGAGTTGAAAAGTCCTGCTGAGAAACAAACTATTTGCATGTACGTTCAAAATAAGTGGTATTTACTTACACCAAATGAAAATGTAAAACTAACGGAATCTATAGCTGAGAATTTGGATGTAAGTATTTTACAAAATTATTTATTGGAACCGGTGTTAGGAATTAAGGATCCTCGAACAGATAAAAGAATTGACTTTATCGGTGGAATTAGAGGAACTGAAGAATTAGAAAGCTTGGTTAACAACGGAAAAGTTGCAGCTGCGTTTTCAATGTACCCCGTTTCAATTGATGACCTGATTAATATTTCTAATATGGGTGAAATAATGCCCCCAAAATCTACGTGGTTTGAACCTAAGTTAAGAGATGGACTGCTGATTCACTCAATTGTATAATGAAATGGGAAATTATTTTGATTAGCAATTTGAATGAATTACGTTAACAATAATCATAAATCATAAAATAAGAGAGATAAAAACATGGGAAAAAGAATTTATAATTTTAGTGCTGGACCGGCTGTATTGCCTGAAGAGGTACTGCTTGAAGCTCAAAAGGATTTATTTTCTTACAAGGGCTCTGGAATGTCGGTGATGGAAATGAGCCACAGAGGAAAAATATTCGATGAAATTATTAAAACAGCCGAATCAGATTTAAGAAAATTACTTGAAATACCTGAAAATTATTCCGTGTTGTTTTTACAAGGCGGTGCAACTTTGCATTTTTCAATGGTTCCTTTAAATCTTATGCCTCCTAAGAACAAAGCTGATTATATAATAACCGGTTCATGGGCAAAGAAAGCGTTGAAAGAAGCTAAGAGAGTAGGAACAGTTAACATAGCTGCCACAACCGAATCAGAAAATTTTACTCGTTTGCCAAAACAATCTGAATTAAAATTGGACCCTGATGCTGCTTATGTTCATTTTACTTCCAACAATACAATTTATGGTACACAATTTAAAAACGAACCAGAAGTAGGCAACGTTCCTTTGGTATGTGACGCTTCTTCTGATATACTTCATAAAAAAATTGATGTAAAAAAATATGGATTGATTTATGCGGGCGCTCAAAAAAATATTGGACCCTCCGGTGTTGTTGTTGTAATTGTAAGAAAAGATTTGCTTGAAAGAAGCTCTGATTCTTTACATACTTATTTGAATTACAAGGTACATGCTGAAAATAATTCACTCTATAATACACCGCCTACTTTTGGGATTTATATTGCTGGACTTGTATTTAAATGGTTATTAAGCATGGGTGGACTTGATGAAATGTATAAACGTAACGTTGAAAAAGCAAAAATACTTTACGATGCTATTGATTCTAGCGACGGCTATTACAAAGGAACAGTAACAGTTAAAGAGGACCGCTCTTTAATGAATGTTACTTATAGACTTCCTAATGAAGATTTGGAAAAGAAATTTGTAGAAGAAGCTAAGAAAAAAGGTTTTGATGGTTTAAAAGGGCATAGAAGTGTCGGCGGAATAAGGGCTTCTATTTATAATGCTTTTCCTAAAAAAGGTGTGGAAGATTTAGTAGAATTTATGAACGACTTTAGAAAAAACAATTAGTCATTGCTGCTTCAGCTGCTATAGTTACACTTCAACAAAAATCAAAGGACATGCGAGGGCAAGAGGACCTTGCCCCTGCATTGATGAAAATAGATGCAACTCATTACCGTTATTACGAACGAAGTGAGTGAGGTAATCCACAACAAAAATATGAGATGATGAATTTTTATAGTAGGGGATTATTTCATTCCGATAAAAGGCACGACATGTAATGACGATTTTATTTGTTTTGTCGATTGATGAAAACATAGATAAGAGCAGAAGGACCCTGGTACCATCATACTTGCTGCATATTAGCTGATAATTTTTTGTATAAATCCTCCGGCATGTCAATCTTCTTAAATTCTTTTTTCCCCCTACACACATGAACAGTCTTCACTTTAGCCGCTAATTCGCTATTTGTATTGTACATGTTGTAGCTTAATTCAAAAGATGACTTTTTCAGCTGCGTTACAATTAATTCTACTTTAAGCTCATCACCGGGTTTAATCGATTTTAAGTAATCTGCCTCAGCATGAATAATTGGAAGCAAAAAATCTCTATCAATAAAAAAATTTTTTTCCGTATTAAGAGTGCGCATAAATTCTTCGTAAACGGAATGTGCAAATCGAAAAATATTTGAAAAGAAAATTATCCCAGCAGGGTCTGCATCATAAAAAAAGACTTTTACTTTTGATGTGTACATTTTTTACCTCAAATAGGTGCATTCTAAAAATTAATTTTTCTTAATTAGACCTAAATTTTCTGCCAAAACATCAGGGCTAAATAAACTTTTTGGTTTTGACCTACAACAAATTATATATCTGAAATCAAATACTCCAAATTAATTCCCAATTTTTATAAAAAATCGTGTCAACCAATTTCTTGGACTAAATCATGTTTGTCCAAAATAATTTTTTATTGTAAAAATTTACTTTTAAGGCAGCCCCTCGTGATGAAAATTAAAAAAGTTTGCCTCGCAGAGACCGGCTTTATTTGTTTTATCAACTACTAAAATTAGATGGACTATATTCTCTGTGTAACAAATGAATACTTGTTACACTGGAAAAATCGATGTTTCAACCAATCATGCTTCTACTGTCATTGCAAACGAATAAAGTGAGTGAAATCAATCTCAAACATAAAGGTAAGGCCTTAATTCTTTGTAGTAGTGGATTACTTCGTTCCTATAAAAGATATAGGAACTTGTAAGACAAAACCTTGCCTTTATAATGGTGAAAACAGACGATTCAATGGTTGTACCATGTAGGGGTCGAGAAAACCCCGTCCCTACAATTGTTTTCCTGTTTTAAATAGAGTATATATTTTTTCGAAAATATTCTTTCAAAGTAAGATACAATATCATATTTTTGTCCGTGCATCTTATGAATTTCATAAATAAATATATAAAGGCTGTTGATAAACTAAACTCCAAAATTGGAATTGGAGTTTCCTATTTAACTGCATTGCTTGTTATTGTTGTTTGTTATGATGTAGTAACGAGATATTTTTTCAAATCAAGCAGTGTAGCAATACAAGAACTTGAATGGCACTTATTTGCAGTTATATTTTTATTAGGCGGCGGTTATACTTTACTAACTGAAAATCATGTAAGAGTAGATATAATTTACGTGCGGCTTTCCGAAAAAAAGAAAGCATGGATTAATATTTTGGGTACTTTTTTTTTCCTAATCCCATTCTCTTTGATGATACTTTACACCTCATGGAATTTTGTTGAAAACTCTTTTTTAATTAGTGAAACATCACCGGATCCTGGGGGTTTGCCAGCGCGATTTATTATAAAATCTATTTTGCCAATTGCATTTGTTTTTATTTTACTGCAGGGCATTTCACTTTTATTCAAATCAATTCTGATTGTAGCAGGCAAGTTTAATACTAAAGAAAACTGAATATGGCTGGGGCTTTATCTATTATTTTCTTCGTTGTAATTTTAATTTTATTGCTGTTGGGCTATCCGGTTGCATTTACATTGGGTGGTGTTTCAATAATTTTTGGTCTGTTAACCTTTGGATTAGATTTCTTTAACTTGCTGCCGCTTCGTATTTGGGGAATAATGCAAAACTACATTTTAATTGCTGTTCCACTTTTTGTTTTTATGGGGGTTATGTTTGAGAAGTCGGGCTTAGCTGAAGAATTATTGGAAACAATGGCTTTATTATTTGGGAAACGCAAAGGTGGGCTTGCAATTTCAGTATTGATAGTTGGTGCTATGCTGGCAGCAGCGACTGGCATTGTAGGTGCCACTGTTGTTACAATGGGCGTGCTGACTTTACCTACAATGTTAAAAAAGGGATACGATCCGCAAGTGGCAACTGGAATTATTTCAGCTTCCGGAACATTGGGACAAATTATTCCGCCGAGTATTGTGCTTGTACTTTTAGGGAGTGTACTGAACGTTTCTGTTGGAACGCTTTTTATCGCTGCTGTAATACCAGGTTTTTTGTTGGTACTTTTATATTTTTTATGGTTAGTTTTTATTTCTATTACTCAACCACAAAAGGCGCCTGCAATGCCAAAAGAAGAACTTGAGGCTTTTGTAGGGAAAGTTAAGATAAAAAGAATAATCACAGCTTTTATCATTCCATTTTTTTTAATACTTGCTGTACTTGGCTCTATCTTTGCGGGTATAGCCTCACCTACTGAAGCAGCTGCAATTGGTGCTTTCGGCGCAACTCTTTTAACTATTATTCGAGGTAAGTTTACATTTTCTATCTTAAAAGATGTGATGATAAGTACAACGACTTTAACAAGCATGGCCTTTTTAATTCTTGTAGGTGCTTCAGCTTTCGGTTTGGTTTTTAGAGGTCTGCATGGCGATATTTATTTGACCAATCTAATTATTTCAGCAAACTTAGAACCGCATCATTTTTTAGCAATAGTTATGGCAGTAATTTTTGTTGCCGGTTTCTTTATAGATTTCATAGAAATTACATTCATTATTGTTCCAGTAGTTGCACCAATTTTTATTCACATGAATATTAACTTAGTGTGGATTGGTATTTTAATAGCATTGAATTTACAGACCTCCTTTTTGACCCCGCCATTTGGCTTTACGTTATTTTACTTAAAAGGCGTAGCACCGCCTGAAATTACAACGGCACATATTTATAAAGGAATAGTTCCTTATGTAATTATTCAAGTTACAGCTTTGTTGATAGTTATTTTCTTTCCAGATATTGCACTGTGGCTGCCTAGATTAATTGGCATTTAAACGTTGTAATTTATCTCAGCTAAATCGAACCAAGGAGCTATTTTTTTCTGAAAACTAATGTAAGAATCGTATATTTTTTTGCTCATTGAATCTTTTGAAGTAATTTCATCAATAACTTCTTTGGAGTATTTTCTGAATGCTGAAATCACATCATCGGGAAATTTTTTGAATTGAACTTTCTCTTCATCTTTTAATTTTTTATAGTACTCTGCGTTAAGAGCTTCGAACTTCGAAAGCATCGTTGTGTTTTGAGCATAAGCAGCAATTCTAATAATATTTTGTAAATCTGAAGGAAGCTGCTCGTAAGCTTTTTTATTAATTATTAGTTCAATAACACCTGTTGGTTCAGACCAAGTAGGGTAGTAATAATATTTAGCAATTTTATGAAGGCCCATTAAATAATCATGATATGGACCAATCCAATCTGTTGCATCAATAACACCGCGTTCAAGATTAGTATAAATTTCACCTCCAGCTGAGAGAATTGCAGTGCCGCCTGCCTTAGTGAAAACATTTCCGGCAAGTCCAGGAATTCTCATTTTCAATCCTTTAATATCACTTAAAGAATTAATTTGTTTATTGAACCAGCCGCCCATTTGTGCACCCGTGTTGCCCACTGGAAAGGGCATTAAGTTAAAAGGCTCATAAAGTTTACGCCATAAGTCTAAACCACCACCTTCTGTAAGCCATGCATTAGTTTGAATAGTGTTCATTCCGAAAGGAATATTTGTAAAAAATTGCGCAGCTGTTGATTTGCCCGCCCAATAATAACTTGCGCCATGACCCATCTCTGCAACGCCGCTGCTTACTGCATCAAATGCTTCCAGTGGCGGAACTAATTCTCCGCCGCCGTAGACTTGAATTTTTAGTCTGCCGTTAGACATTTCAAAAATCCATTTGGCCAATTCTTCTGCTCCATCGCCCAAGAGCGGAAAGTGAGGTGGCCAGGCAGTTACCATTTTCCATTCAAATTTTTTATTAGAAATTACTGCCGGGGCTTCACCTTTCTTTTCACCGCAGCCATAAATTAATGCAGTGCCGCCTACAGCAGCTATGGATGCCTTTTTCAAAAATTCACGACGCTCTATTTTCATTTATGCTCCTTTCAAATATTAGTGGAAGTTTTTTTGCAATTTAGTTTTTCATATGGATTTAAGCAAAACAGAATTTTGTTAATTTTATGTGGATATTTTATTGCTATTGAGCTTATTGTGCTTAGGAAAAAATTGTTAAAGAATAACTGACAGTTTGAGGCTTTAATAAGATTAGCGGGTTTGTGAATTTTGTTATGTTACTCAGGTTACCCCAAGTCATTGGCATGTTTTTCTGTCAAGGTTTTTTCAGTACTTTTTCACATTACCTTTCTTGTAAATAGTCGGTTCAGCGAACCGACTTACGATAGTGGGCTGTCTAAAAAGTAAGGTTTTTTCGCCAGAATACGGCGGATAAGTTAAAAAGTGAGATCCATATTAAAGGTTTAAACGCAAGAGAAAGAAGTTCTTCCCGTTAGGTTTATTTAAAATTTTTCTATGTGATTTTCTCTCCGGGCCGATAAGCTACAGCTAAGTGGGTTAAACAAGCTACATGACTATGATGACGTACCACAACGTGGTGAATTCTCATTAATTTTTTGGGATCAATTTTGAAGTGACCTATGGTCGGTTCAGCGAACCGACTTACAGTATTTTTTCTCTTAATCTTAGTTATACCAAGCTAACTCAAAATCTTTCTTCTTTAACTATGTTTAGAGCTGATGCAGTAGATTATCGATATTTTATGTTTTCTCCGAAAAAACCGAGACATAAATTTCGCCAGATGTTAATCAATTTTTTTTCAAAATCACAGATTGAACTTTTCAGAAGTTTCTATTTAGGTAATAAAGCTTTGTAACGAAAACAGTCTATTGTATGGTCGTTAATCATGCCCACAGCTTGCATAAAAGAATAGCAAATAGTAGAACCGACAAACTTAAACCCGCGTTTTCTAAGTTCTTTACTCATTATATCGGAAACTGTGGTTTTAGATGGGATTTCCCTAATTGATTTCCATTGATTAATAATGGGTTTATAATTAGTAAACTGCCAGATATAATTATCAAACGAACCAAACTCTTCTTTAACTTTAATAAATGCTTGAGCATTATGAATTGCAGCTTCAATTTTTAATTTATTTCGTATTATTCCTTTATTAGATAAAAGCTTGTTTATTTTTTTTGAATTGTAATTAGCAATCTTCAAAGGGTCAAAGTTGTCGAAAGCTTTTCTATAGTTGTTACGTTTACGGAGAATGGTAATCCAGCTTAAGCCAGCTTGAGCGCCTTCGAGTATAAGCATCTCAAAAAGTTTTATATCGTTGTGAACAGGGGTACCCCATTCGTAGTCGTGATATTCAATATAAAGCGGGTCGTCGCCGCACCATGCACATCTTTTTGTCATCGGAGGCAAATTTATTTTATCCAGACAGTTTTAATGTTTACAAACTCTTTAATTCCGTATGTTGAAAGTTCTCGACCGTATCCAGAGTTTTTAACACCTCCAAAAGGTAATCGCGGGTCACTTTTTACCATATCGTTAATAAAAACATTACCGGTTTGAATTTCTGTAGCAATTTTTTTTGCCTTTTGAATATTGTTAGTCCATACGGAAGCCCCTAAACCGAAGTCTGTGTCGTTAGCAATTCTTATAGCTTCGTTTTCATCTTGTGCTTTAATTAAACTTGCAACAGGTCCAAAAATTTCTTCATCATAAGCTGGCATTCCCTTTTTCAAATTAGTTAATATCGTTGGTGAATAATAAAAACCCTGTCGAGGCAGTATTTTTGCACCGGTTAAGATTTCAGCTCCCATTTGTACAGATTTTTTTACTTGGGTATCTAATTCATGCAATAAATCTTCTCTTGCAATAGGTCCAAGTTCAGTTTTTTCGTCAATTGGGTCACCAATTACAATACGTTCCATTTTATCAATAAATTTTTGCTTGAATTCTTCAAAAATTTTTTCAACTACAATAAATCTTTTTGCAGCGATACAGCTTTGTCCATTGTTTATTAGTCTTGCAGTTACAGCGGTATTGACAGCCTCATCTAAATTAGCATCTTCCAGAACGATAAATGGGTCACTACCCCCTAATTCCAGAACCGTTTTTTTTAATTGCTCGCCGCTAAATTTAGCTAATTGTCTTCCCGCAGACTCGCTTCCAGTCAAAGTAGCAGCTTTAATTTTGGGGTGCTTAATAATATCTTTAACTTTATTTGAACCAATTAGCAGCGCACTAAAAGTATACTTTGGGAAGCCGGCAGATTGAAAAATCTCTTCTATTGCTAAAGCGCACATTGGCACATTTGAAGAATGCTTTAGAACTCCAACATTGCCTGCCATTAAAGCTGGTGCAGCAAATCGAAATACTTGCCAAAATGGAAAATTCCATGGCATTACAGCTAAAACCACACCAATTGGATCAAATTGCACATAACTTTCCGTTGCATCTGTATTTACTTTTTCATTATGTAAAAATGATTCAGCATTCTCAGCAAAATATTCACAAACCCATGCACATTTTTCAACTTCAGCTATAGATTGTTTAATTGGTTTTCCCATTTCTTTTGTAATAATTTCTGCGTAATAGTTTTTTTTATTTCTCATTACAGATGCAGCATAATTCATTAATGTTTTGCGCTCTGAGAATGATGTCGTTCTCCAGCTTAAAAAGGTCTCATGTGTTTTTTCTATTATTTCAAAAACCTCTTCAAGAGAAAATTCATTAAAGGTCTTTTCAAGTTTTCCTGTAGCTGGATTAATACTTTGAATAGCCATTTTGTTCGCCTCTATTTCTATGATGAAATTTTGTCGTTATTTTTAGTCTTAATTTTTAACAAAATGATTATCGATATGAAAAATAATAAATTTATTTTACTTGCAGCAGTAATGGGTTTTCTTGGTGTTGCTTTAGGTGCGTTTGGTGCACATGGATTGAAAATTTATTTGAATAAAGAGATGCAGGAAATATACAGTACAGGGGTGGAATATCATTTAGTTCATGCAGTGGTGTTGTTAGTACTTGCTTTTCAAAATCTAAAAGAATTTAAAACGGCTTACTTTTTTATTTTCAGCGGGATTCTTCTTTTTTCATTTTCACTTTATTTATACTCAATAACAGCACAGAAAGCTTTTGCAATTATAACACCATTTGGCGGACTTTGTTTTTTAATTGGCTGGGTGATGATAGCAGTTGGCGCTGTAAGATTAAAAAAACAGTGAGACTAATTAAATCATTTTTATATTACTTGATGCTTTAGCTAAGAAAATCTGCTTATAATTAACGAACAAAAACTTTTGTTAACAAATAATTCATCTTGACTTAGATTTATTTTTTATTAACTTCGCACCTGTAAACAAAAATTCTATTGGTCAGATAAATCCTCTATGAAAAAGTCCCATCCGAAAACATTTGTACTTGATACAAATGTAATACTTCATGATCCAACATGTATAAATCACTTTCAAGAAAATAATGTAATTATCCTTTGGCTGTAATTGAGGAGTTAGACCACTTTAAAAGAGGAAATCAAGTTATAAATCTTAATGCTAGAGAATTTGCGCGTACTTTAGACTCAATTACTGGTAATGAAATATTCAATGGCGGAGTCTCTCTTGGTAAAGGTAAAGGGAAAGTAAGAATAGTAATAACGAAAGGCTTATCTAAAGAAATTCAAAATGTTTTTAGAGAGGATAATACTGACCATCGTGTATTGAGCGCTGCTTATGATGCAGCCAATCAAATGAAAAATTCAAAGGTAATTTTAATAAGCAAAGATGTAAATCTCAGGATGAAGTCTAAAGCACTTGGAATACCATCCGAAGATTATACTACCGACCGCATACCAAGCGTTGAAGATTTATACAGCGGTAAAGATATAGTTGAAGATTTTGATGATGAATTGCTAAAAGATTTTTTTACTGCTCCTTACGAGGTCCCTGCAAAAAAAATAAATAAAAAAATTAAAAAAGAAATAGTGCCTAATAAATATTTCATAATAAGGAATTCGAGCAGGTCTGTGCTTGCCGTCTTAGATTCTGAAATGGAAGTGTACAGAAGAATAGATAAACAGCTTGTTTACGGAATAAGACCGCGCAATGCTGAACAAACTTTTGCTGTAGATGCTCTGCTTAACACAAATATTCCGCTTGTAACAATGACTGGTAAAGCTGGTACAGGTAAAACTTTATTAGCTTTAGCTAGTGCTTTACAAGTAAGAAAAAACTATAGGCAAATTTATGTTGCACGTCCAGTTGTTCCATTGAGCAATAAAGATATTGGCTATTTACCAGGCGATGTTGAAAGTAAATTGGCTCCTTATATGCAGCCTTTGTGGGATAATTTGAAAGTAATTCAAGATCAATTTTTGGAGAGTGATAAAAATTACCAGCTTATTAATAATATGATTAAAGATGAAAAACTTGTGATAGAACCTCTAAGCTATATTCGCGGCAGAAGCTTACAAAGAATTTATTTTATTGTTGATGAAGCACAAAATTTAACTCTGCACGAGGTTAAAACTATTATTACCAGAGCTGGTGAGGGAGCTAAAGTTGTTCTAACAGGCGATATTTATCAAATAGACCACCCATATTTAGATTCACAGTCCAATGGACTTTCTTATTTAATTGAGCATTTTAAGGGACAAAAGTTATACGCTCACATAAATTTGGAAAAAGGTGAAAGATCAGAATTAGCTGAGCTTGCAAGTAATTTATTATAAGCATCATGAAACTTATCAAATATTGCCAACTGTGAATAATCATTCTTGTTAATTGTATAAATACACAGCTATAAAATAAATATTAATTTTTTTATTCTTTGTAATGAAATTTATTCTTGACATCATACGAAAGCGCAATTATATTTACACCCAATTTTAATATTATTTATAACAAACTATTTTCAAATGGGAAACTTCGTGTTAAATAACATCAAAAGTCAAAACATGTATATTACTATGTGCATGATGATGTTATTTAATACGAAGGGCTGATAATGTGTAATAAGTTTGTAAGTTAAAAAGCCCTTCATATAACCGTTGAAGGGCTTTTTTATTTGTATACATACTGAGTGAGTAAAAAGATGAAGACAACTATAAAAAATATAATCTCCCTCACAAATTTAACTATGGCTATGCGCATGATGATGCGTATGAAAATTTTTGTTTGTGAAGGGATGTGAATTAAATAAATAATAAACTATGAACAAAAAAGCCCTTCACAAACGAAGGGCTTTTTTGTTGTAAAACGGAGATGTTTTATCAAAATTCTTTAAGCAGTGTAAATTCATTAAAAAATTATTTCATTCAATATAATTATTGGAGGTAAAGTGAGTAATAATAAAAATGCAAGAAGTTATAAATTCGAAACTTTGCAGCTTCATGGCGGTCAACAAGTTGATCCGGCTACAAATGCAAGAGCAGTACCTATTTATCAAACTACATCCTACAACTTTAATAGTGCTGAACATGCTGCAAATTTGTTCGGACTTAAAGAGTTTGGAAATATTTATACTCGAATTATGAACCCAACTACCGCTGTTTTTGAAGAAAGGATTGCTCTCTTAGAAGGTGGAATTGCAGCGCTTGCAACTTCTTCTGGTCAGGCTGCACAGTTTTTAGCGCTTAGTACTATTGCTCAAGCAGGGGATAACATCGTATCTACAAGTTATTTGTACGGCGGGACATATAATCAGTTTAAAGTTACGTTTCCAAGACTGGGTATTAATGTGAAGTTCGTTGAAAGTAATGATGCCAGAGATTTTGAGCCTTTAATTGATTCTAAAACGAAAGCAATTTATATAGAAACTATTGGCAATCCTCGGTTAAACATTCCTGACCTGAGAGCTTTTGCGGATTTAGCAAATTCTAAAGGAATTCCTTTAGTAGTTGATAACACTTTTGGTGCGGGCGGTTATATTTGTCGACCAATTGACTTTGGCGCTCATATTGTTACTCATTCTGCTACAAAATGGATAGGCGGACATGGAACTTCTATAGGTGGAGTAATAATTGATTCCGGAAAGTTCAACTGGGCAAATGGCAAATTTCCAACTTTTACCGAGCCGAGCCCAGGATATCATGGCTTAAACTTTTGGGAAACCTTTGGAAAAGATAGCCCTTTTGGAAATATTGCTTTTATAATAAGAGCCAGAGTAGAACAGCTTAGAGACCTAGGCGCCTGCATTTCTCCTTTTAATTCCTTTTTGTTTTTACAAGGTCTTGAAACACTCTCGTTAAGAGTTGAACGAACATGCTCTAATGCTCTTAAACTTGCTCAGTGGCTTAAGTCTCATCCTCAAGTTGAATGGGTTTGGTACCCCGGTTTACAGGATAATCCCTATCATAAAAATGCAAAAAAATACTTTAGAGAAAATCTTTTTGGGGGTATAATTACTTTCGGAATAAAAGGCGGCAAAAAAGCAGGCCAACAGTTTATAAATAATGTTAAACTTGCTAGCTTGCTTGCTAACGTTGGCGACTCAAAAACTCTTGTTATTCATCCGGCTACTACAACACATCAACAATTAAATGAAAAAGAACAATTAGAAGCTGGGGTTTTGCCTGAAATGATTAGAGTTTCTGTCGGTATTGAACATATTGATGATATTATTGAGGATTTTGACTACGCACTCCAGAAAACTAAAGAACGTATTAGAGTTTAATGGAGGAAAAAAATGAAAGTTATCAAATTTGGCGGTACATCAATAGGAACTGTAGAAAGATTTATAAATGTAGTAAATATCATTAAAAATAAATGTGAAGAAGATAAAATAATTGTCGTCCTTTCAGCAATTGGTGGAATAACAGATGAATTGATAAATGCAGTTTACTATGCCTCTGAAAAAAATAATAACTATCTAAAAATTGCAGAAAAAATAAAATCAGTTCATTTTGATTTTTTGAATAAACTAATTAGAGAACCTATAAAGGAACAAATAATAACAGTGATTGAGAAAATAATAACTGAATTATTTATTAAACTGCAAGGTCTTTATCAAAAAAATAATGTCTCACCAAAAGATAAAGACTCAATTATATCTTTAGGAGAGTACCTCTCAAATAATTTGTTAGTTGGTGCATTAAAATCTATTGGGCTTGAAGCTAAATTTTTTGATTCAAAAAATTTCATAAGAACAGATTCAACTTTTGGTGAAGCTAATGTTAATTTTCACTTAACAAATAAATTAATTGCTGAGAGTTTCAGAGATATTGACAGGACAATTATACCAGTTGTAAATGGTTTTGTTGGTTCTGATGAACAAGGTAATGTAACCACACTTGGACGAAGTGGTTCTGATTATACTGCTGCAATAATTGGCGCAGCATTGAAAGCAGATATTGTTGAAATATGGACAGATGTAAATGGTGTATTGAGTGCTGACCCTAAGATTGTAGAGAACACTTTTCCTATTAAGGAATTAGACTATAATGAAGTAGCTGAAATAGCAAGCTTCGGTGCAAAGGTAATTTTCCCTAAGTCGATGGAACCTCTGCAAAAACAAAATATTCCTATGGTAATTTTAAATTCGTTTAATCCTAAGGATAAAGGCACAGTTGTTAGAAATAAAAGCAGTGAAAGTTCTGACATACGAGTAGTGACTAGTATGAAAAATCTTAGTTTGGTAATGCTGGAAAAGCAAAATAGCAAAGAAAGTTTAGGGATTTTAATCCGACTGTTAAAAATTTTATCTAAACACAAGTTGACCTATCTTCTTAATGGGGGGACAATTTTACAGCAATCTATGGGAATCCACCACTTCGTGGTAAGTTTTATAACAAGTTCATTAACAGTAGAAAAGTTAATAAAAGAAGTTCAAAATGAATTTGAGTATGAATTGAAAAGTTCCATTATTTCTAAAATTAGGGTACTAAACAATGTTGCAATTATTTCAGTTTTTGTTGGAAATAAATACCGGCATAGTACAAATATTAGAAGGATTTTTGAAACGCTCTCTAATAACAAAATAAAAGTTCATTTGTTTTTTCATCGTTCTAGTATAGAAGATATATCCTTAGTTGTTGATCAAAAAAACGAAGAAGCTGCAATTAATTTAATTCACAACGAGTTATTCTTTGAAGAAATTAAAAAATTAGAAGCCAATGTAGCTTAATGAAAAGCTAAATTAGAGGTGAAAATGAGAAGCAGCAGTTTAGTAAATCATAATCTAAACTTTCACGAGACTGTAAACTTTTATGAAGAATTTGTATTTGAGAATGGTGAGAGAATACCAAATTTAACTGTAGCTTATGAAACTTACGGAGAACTTAACGATGAAGGAACTAATGCTATTTTAGTATGTCATGCACTTACAGGCAATTCACACGCTGCTAATTACAATGATGAGGATAATACTGGATGGTGGAGTGGTTTAATTGGACCTGGTAAAGCTTTTGATACACGCAGGTTCTTTGTTGTATGTTCCAATTTTTTAGGAAGCTGTTATGGTACAACGGGACCAACTTCAATTAATCCTAAAACTGGGAAAAAGTATGGTTTGGAATTTCCTCAGATGACGATTAGAGACATGGTAAAGGTACAATACAAGCTAGTAAAATATTTAGGAATAAATAAGCTGCAGGCTGTCTCTGGCGGCTCACTAGGTGGAATGCAAGTTTTGGAGTGGGCATTAATGTATCCCGAATTAGTAGAAAGGATAATTCCTATTGCTACCGCAGTTCAACACTCAGCATGGGCTATTGGTTTAAATGAATTAGCAAGAAAGGCAATAACAAATGACCCGACATGGAATAATGGAAATTATATTGAACAGCCATTAAAGGGTTTATCTTTAGCTAGAATGATTGCAATGGTTTCCTACAGAAGTCCAATTAATTTTAACCTAAGATTTGGCCGGCAAAAAATGAACAATAATTACGATGAGCAATTTCAAGTAGAAAGTTACCTCAACTATCAAGGAGAAAAACTTGTAAGAAGATTTGATGCAAATACCTACTTATACATAACTAAGGCAATGGATATGCACGATGTAACTTACGGCCGCTCAAACTTGGAAGATACTTTGGGCAGTATAAAATCTAAAACTCTTTGTATAGGTATAAATACTGATGTTTTGTATCCAGTAGAAGAACAAAAACAAATTGCTTCTTTAATACCTAACTCGAAATATTTTGAGGTAAGTTCAATCTATGGGCACGATGCTTTCTTAATTGAGTATGAACAATTAAATCTTGCTATTGTAAATTTTTTGCGTGGCTAATAAATATTGAGAGCACCTTAAGTCCAAATTTTTCATTAATGAAATTTGCTGTTCGGATTAAGAATTAATAAAAATCAATTATGCTTATCCAGTGTTTCTTATGCCGGCTGCTATTCCATTTACAGTAGATCTTAACAAAGAAAGCAGCATAGCTTTTTTAGTTTCGTTTTTTGTTTTCCGAAACTCCTTAATAAATTTTATTTGAATAAAACTGATTGGATCGATGTACGGATTTCGCAGAAGGATTGATCTTTGTAAAGAGGGATTGGAATCCATTAAATATTTTTGGTTGGTAATTTTTAGCACTGCTTTTACGGAGCGGTTGTATTCAGATTCAATTAATCTGAAAATTTCTTTATTACCGTTATAAAGCTTGGCATATTCTCTGCCAATTATCATATCAGTCTTTAGCAGCACCATCTCAATGTTGTCGATTAATACTTTAAAAAATGGCCAGTTAGTGTACATTTCCCTCAAATCTTCCCATGATGCCTTACGTTCTTTAACTAAAGCAGTAGCGGCAGTTCCAAATCCATACCAACCGGAAATCGTTTGTCTATTTTGAGTCCACGAAAAAACCCACGGTATTGCTCTCAATAATCTTAAATCGTTGCCCTTGCTTCTGGATGCAGGTCTAGAACCAATTTCAATGTGTTCAATTATATCAATTGGAGTGGCTTTTCTAAAGTAGTTTAAAAAATTTTTGCTGTTAACAAGATTTTTATAGCTAGCGAAAGCTTTTTCAGATATTTGTGCTAATATTTTTTTATAAGCAATAATGTTTGGATTTTTATTTTTCCAAAGCTTTGCAGAAGCTAAAATAACTGCAGAAGAAATCAATTCTAAAGTTCTATTGGCAATTTGGGGCAAAAGATATTTTGAAGATATCATCTCACCTTGTTCGGTAATCTTTATTTTGCCTTTAATTGAACCTTGAGGTTGAGCCATTATTGATTTATTTATAGGTCCGCCTCCTCGAGATATACTGCCCCCTCTTCCATGGAATAAAATAAGTTCTATATTATATTTATCACAAATTTGTGTTAATTTCTGTTGAGCGATAAATAGTTCATAATTAGAAGTAACAATTCCGCCGTCCTTGTTGCTGTCAGAATAACCCAGCATTATTTTTTGCAGGTTATTACGGCATTTAAGATGTTGTTTATAGGCTCTGTTATTAAACAGTTTTTCAATCACCATGTTGCATTCTCTTAGGTCGTTTATAGTCTCAAACAAAGGAATAATATTTATTTCGGATTTAACAATTTTGCCATTCCACAATTTAGATAAGCCAACTTCCTTTGCCAATAAAAGAATTGACAGAACATCAGAGGCTGTAGAACTATTGCTAATTACAAAATCTTCACAGCATAAATCACAAATATTATCTTTACCCCATTTAATTAAAGCGACTTCTTCTATCACTGTTTTTGTTTCTGCGGTAAGATTTGAAAAATTAATTATGGGACGCGGATTAAGAATTTCATCAGTAAGTATGTCAATTTTTTCTTCTTCCGTTTTGCTTAAGTAATGATGACATATTTTAGACTGGCTTAAAATTTCTTCAATAGCACTGTTAATTTTTGTAGCATTTTGACGAATGTCTAATTTAACAAAGTGAAAACCGAAAGTGTAAACCTTATCTATAAAAGGTTTCAGAACATTATCATAAATTAATTTCCCCTTATTATTAATTAATGATTTAGCAAGCTGTAGCAAATCGTTTTTAAACTCATCTGCACTGCGATAAGCTCCTGCACTGTTATTGATTGTTCTTTTTAATCTTTCAGAGATTAAAATCAGTTTATGTCTGTATATTTCAGTTGGCTCACGAAGATTGCTATCGGTTATTTCTATTCCCAACTCTTTTTTTTCTTTTTCGATAGAATTAAGAAGTGATTTATCAACATTCACAATATTAATTGAAGGACTTAAGTGAGAGTAAAGAATGTCTAAATCTCGAAGATATAATTCAATTATAGTTTTCTGATGATTTTGCAAAGCATCTTTTGTAACATCAATGGTTACGAAAGGATGACCGTCTCTATCTCCCCCTATCCAACTCCCAAATTCAATAAATGGTTTAATTTCAATTCCCTTCATATAATGTTTCTTCACAGCATAATTTAACTTAGAATATAGGTTGGGAATTTCAGAATAAATTATATTCTTGAAAAAAAACAGACCTCTTTGAATTTCATCGCTAACAGTAATTTTATGAAATCTAATCTCTGTTGATTGCCAGATGAGAGTAATTTGCGTTTTAATTTTTTCTAGCAGTTTCTGATATTCATCTTCATTTAATCTGTGAAATTCTTTGTGGAGAAGTAATTGGGTTAAAAGCAAAATCTTTCTTAATATAGTTTGTCTTGTTGCTTCAGTTGGGTGTGCAGTAAATACAGGTGTAATACAAATTTTATTCAAGAGGTTGATTAGCTTTTGAAGAGAATAACCATCCTCCTTTAGTTTTTTAATCACCCATAAGTAAGTATCATCTAAAATTTTGTTATTGTTATTTTCGAGACGAACCTTATGAACCTCATCAGCAGCATTGACAAGGATGAAATAAATTGAAAATGCTCTAACAACATTGTAAGCATGTTCGTAATTAAGACCAGCAATAACTTTTTTTATTTTATATATAATCTGGTTTGTTGGCTTATTTCTCAATTTCTTTGTTAAACTACGTAATAGTTCAACGGTCTGGTAAAGTTCTTCTCCTTCTTGTTCAATTAAAACTTCGCCCAACAGTCTTCCAAGAACTCTAATGTCTTCTCTTAACTTTTTATCTTTTTTAGTGGATTCAAGATAGTTTATTGGTCGCTTATCCATATAATTTTCTAAATTTTTATAAAAGAATAAGGAATACTGAAAGCGAAATCAACGATAAGTGAATTAATATTCGTATTACTTGCATGAAATTTTGCTAAATAAAGAAATATTCAATTTTTTTTGAAAAGAGTTATGTAATTATTACAAAATTAATTTGTGAAATACTATATTGCATCCAATTTTTGTAAAGCTTTTTTACACATCGTAATAATTTCAAAGGAATTGTGATGATAATTTCAAAAAGAATAAATAAAATTAGTGTATCACCGACAATGAAAGTAGCAGGCGAGGCTAAAGAGTTAATAGCACGCGGTGAAAATGTAATAGATTTAAGTGTGGGAGAAACAGATTTTCCTACGCCGCCTAATGTTAAAGAAGCTGCTAAGCGCGCCATAGATAACAACGAGACAAGATATACATTAAATCCAGGTACAGTAGAACTAAGAAAAGCAATAGCAGATAAGTTAAAAAGAGAAAATGGATTGGAATATTCAATAAAGCAAATCATTGTTTCTAGCGGCGCAAAACAGAGTTTGTATAATGCAATTCAATCTTTAGTTTATGTTGACGATGAGGTTATTTTTTCTGCTCCTTATTGGGTTAGTTATCCGGAAATGGTGACCTTAGCTCATGGCCAGTCAGTAATAATTCCAACTACAGAAGAAACTGGATTTAAAATAAAACCCAGCCAGTTAAAGAAAGCAATTAGCCCTTATACTAAAATTTTAATTTTGTGTAACCCATCCAATCCAACCGGCAGTTGTTATACAAGAAAAGAATTAGAAGAGATTGCTGATATTGTATTACAAAATAAGTTTTATGTTATAAGCGACGAGATATACGAAAAACTTATTTATGATAATTTTGAATTAGTAAGCTTCCCTTCATTAGGGGAAGAAATTAAAAAGCGTACAATTTTAGTTAATGGGTTATCAAAATCCTATGCAATGACAGGTTGGAGGATTGGATATGCTGCAGGTCCGGAAGAAGTTATAGCAGCAATGAATAAACTTCAGAGCCATAGTACATCGAATGCAAGTTCAATTTCTCAGGCTGCTGGTGTAGAAGCTTTCAATGGACCACAAGATTACGTTAATAATTTAAAGAATGAATTTCAGGCAAGAAGAGATTATCTGTACAATGAATTGACTGCAATGGACGGGATAACATGTTATAAGCCTCAAGGTGCATTTTACTTGTTTCCCAATATTTCTACTTTTTTTAATAAAAGGGTAAATGGCATAAGGATTGAAAATTCAGTTGATTTTGCTATGTATTTATTACGAGAAGCTAAAGTAGCTACAGTGCCTGGTAGTGCATTCGGAGCCGAAGGATATATAAGGCTATCGTATGCAACTTCAAAAGAGAAATTGCAAGAAGCAGTAAAAAGAATAAAAGATGCGCTGTCTAAACTGCAATAAGGTTAATTCAATCTTTTATAAGAAAAATTTGCTCTTTGGGCAGTTAACAATAACTAATATTGATTAAATCAAATGTTAAACAGTAATAATAATCGCAAAAAACTTATTCTCAATAAATTTTTTGATGTTAACTATTAAGATAGGAAACAACCGCTTTATAGACTTTTTCTACGGGCATTTTTTCGCCTGTCCATAGTTCGTAAGATTTTGCGCCTTGCTCTATGAGCATTTTAAGTCCACTTACAGTACGTGCCCCACGTGTTTCCGCCAAAGCTAATAACTTTGTTTTAATTGGGTTATAAACAACATCAAACACAATTTGATCCTTGTTAAATGATTCTGGTATTGTAGTTGCAGCGTCATCAATTTCAGGACTCATACCCATTGATGTTGTGTTAACAATTAGTTTTGATTGGCTAAAAACATTAACCAAGTCAGGGGGTACGAGAGGGAAAGACTTAATATGTTCAAAAATCATTTTTGTTTTGAAATATTCTTTAAGTGTTTCTGCCGTCTGTTCAGTTCTATTGACTATATTAATTTTGCCTACTTTAAAGGTTCGTATTAATGCATAAATTACACTTCTTGAAGCCCCGCCTGCACCAATTACAGTAGCTTCGCAGTTTGCAAGTTCGTCCTTGAAAGGCAGTAGTGATTCCACTACACCATTGACATCAGTATTATAACCATGAAGTGTTCCGTCTTCATTTACAATTGTATTAACTGCACCAATAATGTTGGCTTCTTCAGATACTTCTTTTAAATAAGAAAGTATTTTTTCTTTATGGGGTATAGTTACATTAAAACCTTTAATACCTAATGCTATCATTCCTTTTAACGCATCTTTGAGGTTCGTTGAAGGGACATCAAAAGGCAGGTAGATGTAATTTAATCCAGAAAGTTCGAATGAAAGATTGTGGATTAAGGGTGAAAACGAATGTTTAATGGGGTGACCTATCACACCTATTATTTTAGTGTTATGGTTAAATTTATTGAGTGATTGCATAATTTGCTATTTGTTTTCTTCGATAAGTTTAATGAAGAGTTTTGAAGTTTTTACATCGGGGTACTCACGCGCAAATTCATTTTTAATGTTTGGATCAAGTTTAAATGCAGTTCTTAGACAATCAATTGCATCTTGTGTGCGACTTAAAAGGAAATTTATTTTTGCTTTTCCGTAATATGAATTTGCGTGAGTAGGTTTTATTCGTAAACATTGGTCAAAGGCTTCTAAAGCATTAAGCCAATTACCTACTTCTATATATGTTTCAGCAAGTTTATACCAAGCATTAAAATTATCGTGATTCAGTTCTACTGCTTTCGAGTAACTCTTAATAGATTCATTTAAATTGCCAAGTGAATATTCTAAATCAGCTTTGGCAAACCAAGCATCTTCTGGATTAGCAGTCAATGCAATAGCTTTATTAAAATCTTTCAATGCTAATTGATACTTTCCAACGGCATCATAACAGTAGCCTCTGCCGAGGTATGCCTCATAATACTCGCTGTCTAATTTTATTGCTTGGGAGTAACTTTTTATAGCTTGGTGAATGTTTCCTAATTCTTCATAAGTCTGTGCTATGTTAAACATAATAGTTTCATCGTAAGGATCTATTTCGTGAGCGGTTTTATAAGCTGATAGGGCTTCGTCAAATCTGTTTAACTTGAAATATGCATAGCCCAAATTAAACCATGAACTTGCAAAGTCATCTTTAAGTGCTATAGAAAGCTCAAAGCAATTGAGGGCGTTTTCATATTCGTTCAATCGTATAAAGACTATTCCTTTGTTGTACCAGCCAGTAAAGCTATTAGGTTCTATTTCTAAGAATTTATCATAACATGCTAAAGCCTCAGATAGGTTTCCAATATTTTCGTGGCAAAAACCTAATTCGTACCATGCTTCTGAGTAGTTAGGGTCAATACCAACAGCTTTTTTGAAGTTATTAATTGCCTCTAAAAATTTTTCCTTTTTTTCATAAAGCAGACCTAAATTATAATATGTTTCCTCGTTGTAAGGTTCAATTTGAAGTGCTTTTTTTAATGATGCAACAGCTTCATCAAATAAGCCTAAATTGTCTTCAGCAATAGATTTATTGATGAGAGTTTCCACATCAGTTGGATTTAAAGAAAGTGATTTTTCAAAGCAATAATTTGCTTTTTCAAATTCAAAGATGTTGTTCAATAAAATTCCTTTGAACTGCCATGCATCTGAATTGTATGGAGCTATTTGAATAAGCGATTCAACTATTTCCAAGCCGTCATCAACAAAGTCATATTCCATACACAATTGCACAACGTCTTCAATAAATTCTATGTTAGAGAATATCTCACCTTTTTCAATTAATTCTTTGCTCAATTTTATTTTTGATTTAATTTCTTCTTCATCAGAAATAGAATCATACTCATCATCAAAAAACTCATCAGCAAAATTCATTAATACTCCTCTTTTATTTGTGTGAAAATGTATTATTATGATTAGTCAAAATCAAGTTGAATTTGTGTGGGAATTTTTTAACAAATATTTAGTAGCTGTAATTTAATTTTTTAGATGGGATTATTTCAATACCTTTGGAAATATTTAATATGTG
Organism: Melioribacteraceae bacterium 4301-Me; assembly: GCA_041538185.1. NCBI lineage: Bacteria > Pseudomonadati > Ignavibacteriota > Ignavibacteria > Ignavibacteriales > Melioribacteraceae > Pyranulibacter > Pyranulibacter aquaticus. The sequence goes on from JBGORM010000002.1 coordinate 39,135, forward strand.
TACGTCTAGTTCGTTATTATATTGGTTGTAATAAGTTTTTTTAATTTTATCTACAAAGTTTTCTACATAAGCAGATTCTACTAAATGAAAAGTGCTTCTTATTGGTGAGCAACTAATCATCTTCGAGCCAATGACCCCTTTTAAATTCATAGCTTGTGCCACAATAAAATCTACTTTAGGATCACTAATTTCATAATCGATTGAAAGACCGTTATGTGATTGATTTATGAGCGCACCAAATTCCTCATAGTTATTTTTTTTGAGTAACTTTAATGCGTTTTCAGCTCTAATTCTTTCGTTTACATTATAAAGTACACGTGAAAAAATTTTTCGCGGCAGCATGTGAATATGCCGCATTAAAAAATCTAATTGTACATCACGAAGATTTTTAATTCCCCAGATGTATAAGCGTAATCCTTTAACACCAACTTCACACTCTTCAATTCTTTCGTTGCAAATTTTTTCTACATGTTCTATTTGAACGTTTGTATTGCAAATAACAATTTTATAATCTTTGCCGTTGAAAGGAATATTTTTGTGCTGTTTGTATCTTAAATCAGTTAAAATGAGTTTGTCATTTTTTGCAAAAACGCTTGTGTTATGTAATGCGGTGTTAGAGATTTTCCCTATTAAATTATTTTCATTGCGTTTTACTAAGTTTATTAAATTATCTATTGGATAGTTTATTCCAAATATTTTTTTCATGCCGATAATAGTAGCCATTTGCTGAGCAGCTAATACACCCAGTCCCAACCATTGCGGTGTAGAAAAGTCAATAATACAATCGAACCCGCTTGTCAATAGCTTTTCATCTTTTAACAGTTTTATTAAACCTATTGCCATCTTAAAGCCTGTTTCATGAGTTAAATTCTCAATTTGACTAAGCGTGAACGATAAAACTTTATTTGTATCTTTTCTGTAGAGATTTATTTTATCATCTGTTCTTTTTCTAATTGCAACCCATGTGTATTTATCCACCGCAGCAGAAATTAAAATACCATCATTGTAATGAGTATGGTCTCCTAAAAAAATTAAACCAATGGGACTTTTAACAACGTAAAAATCTCTTAAAGAGTTTGTCTGCTGCTTTAGTTCCTTTATAATTTCAAGCACATCTGTGAAATTGTTAACGCCCATTTCTTATTGTTTGTTTTGTCTCTTATTTTTCTGTAAGCTACTACAAAAAGAATAATAAAGGAATATTTTTATCTTATTAATATTAAGAAATAATGAGATAAAAAACTATAATTATTCACTTAGATTCAAGTTTAAATTTTCTTTATAATTTGAATGGTATGGATAAAAGACGTTATCAGTCTTCGGTAAATTTACTGCTTTAGGGAATGCTGCTGAATTCTAAAGTTATTAATTAGAGCTGTGCTTTTGGTACGACAAAAAATTACTGTCATTGAAGCGAGTCCGTCAAAGCAATCTCTAACAAAAAAAGTTAAATTGGCAGGCTTTCGAAGCTGAAGATTTTTTTCGTCATATCGTTTCATAGATAAAATTAATTGAATAGAGGCGAATTGTTCCCCGCATTGGGTGTAATAATTTTTTGTTAGTAAAAAGTTTGATCTTTATTGCTTTTAGACTTTTTTGGAGTAAATGGAAGATTTTGTGTAAATAGTTTTTATATCTTCGCTGTAAATCCATAATTTTATCAAACAATTTTTTATTTATCTAAAAACATTGGAGTATAAATGCCATATAGATTAATTGAAAAGAAAGAATTTGATAAAATAATATTACACAATGGTGATTGGGAAATCAAAATGCAGCTGTTTGCTGAAATGAACCGTTATAACACATTAGTCGCAGTAAAAAAGGCTGGTTCTGGTCATCTAGGCTCTTCCTTAAGTTCAATGGATATAATTACTTACTTATATTTAAATGAAATGAATGTTCTAACTGTAGGTTTAGATTCTGAAGATCGTGATATTTATTTTTCATCAAAAGGTCATGATGTTCCAGGATTGTATTCGCTATTTTATTCTTTGGGGATTTTGCCAGCAGAGAAATTATTAGCCTTAAGACGTCTTCATGGTTTAGACGGCCATCCAGAAGTTAGAATTCCAGGAATTGAAGCTAGTACAGGTTCATTAGGAATGGGAATTTCTAAGGCAAAGGGAATGGCATGGGCTAAATCTTATAAGAAAAGAAAGGGAAGAGTTTTTGTTCTAACTGGCGATGGTGAATTTCAAGAGGGACAAATTTGGGAATCTTTACAGGCCGCTGCTCATCAAAAAGTAAATAACCTTATTGCCATTATGGACCATAATAAATATCAAACTGATATGCTTGTAGAAGATGTAAATAATATTGAGGATATCGTTGAAAAAGTATCTGCATTTGGCTGGTATGTTGTTAGAATTGATGGCCATAATTATCAATCTTTGAAGAATACGTTTACTAATTTAAAAAGCATAACCGACCAACCAAAGATGGTAATTGCGGACACTATTAAAGGTAAAGGCGTGTCGTTTATGGAAAGACCAGTAACAGAAACTATCTCAGGTAAAACATATTACAAATGGCATAGCGGTGCACCCGACGATGATAGTTACTTGAAAGGATTAAATGAAATTTCAGAACGAATTTATCAACTATCTCAAAAATTGGGCGTCGATAGAATTGAAATTCCTGAAAATGAAGCTGAAGGAAAGATTACTACTAAAATTCAAAAGGAATTTGTGACAGATGCGTTTGGAGATGCAATTGTAGAATTAGCAAAAACTAACAATAAAATAGTTGTATTAGATGGAGACCTTTCAGCTGATTGTAAACTTAGAAAGTTTGAATATGCTTATCCCCATCGTTTTATTGAAAATGGTATTGCTGAACAAGATATGGTTTCTATGGCAGGTGGACTTGCAAGAATGGGACTTTTACCCATTGTAAATACATTTGCAAGTTTCCTTGCCGCTCGTGCTAACGAACAAATTTATAACAATGCAACTGAGAACTCGAAAATAATTTATGTTTGTCACTTTGCGGGTTTAATACCTGCAGGACCTGGGAAATCACACCAAAGCGTAAGAGATATTTCTTTGTTTAGCGCGCTTCCTAATGTAATAATTTTACAGCCTTGTAACGGATGGGAAACTAAAAAGGTGGTGGAATTTTGTGTAAATGAAGCTAAAGAAAATTGTGTTATACGCCTTGTTATAGGTCCTTCTCCAGAAGTAATTCAGCTGCCAGAGAATTATAAGTTTACGTTCGGTGTTGGGACAGAGTTAACCGAAGGGAAAGATGCAATATTGTTTGGTTATGGACCAGTAATGCTGCATGAAGCTCTTGTTGCTTCATATTATCTTAAAGAAATAGGTTTTGGATTGAAAGTAGTTAATATGCCATGGCTCAATAGAATTAATTCAGAATGGCTTATAGGCATTACTCGTAATTATTCTGCTGTATATGTATTAGAGGATCATTCAATTATAGGCGGCTTAGGGGATAGAATTCTGGATACTCTAATTTCAGCTAATGCTATTAATAATAAGAAATTTAAAAAATTTGGTCTGGCAGATTATCCTGAATGTGGTACTCCTCTTGAAGTGCTAAATTATCATAGATTAGATGGCAAGTCATTAGCAATGCAAATAGCTGAGATTGATGAGATTGACTCTAAACTTGTAAGAGACTTAAAGCAAAAGTACACCGACGAGGCTCCTCAATAAGTCTGAAAAAATGAAATTTAATTAGCACAGTTAAATTTTGCCTGTTTAGTGCAAACATTGTTAAATTACTTGTGTGATTATCATCCTAAACGCTCCGACTCAATAAATTAAAAACATTAACAAAATGGAGAGAGCCATGAGAGAAAAAAAATTTTCCACTGCCTTTCTATTCTTATTATTGTTTTTGTCTGCCTCTAATTTTTTAACAGCTCAAAAATTCGATGAGATTGATATTCCATACCAAAAGTTTGTACTAAAAAATGGGTTAACATTAATAGTTCATGAAGACCACAAAGCGCCTATAGTAGCTGTAAATGTTTGGTATCATGTGGGTTCGAAAAACGAAAAACCGGGTAAAACGGGTTTTGCCCATTTGTTTGAGCATTTAATGTTCAATGGCAGCGAAAATTATAACGACGATTATTTTAAAGTGATGGAGAAAATCGGGTCAACTGACTTAAACGGAACAACCAATAACGACCGTACAAATTACTTTGAGACAGTCCCAACCTCTGCACTTGATTTAACGCTTTGGATGGAATCCGACAGAATGGGTCATCTTATAGGTGCAATTGATCAAGCTAAACTTGATGAACAACGAGGCGTTGTTCAAAACGAAAAACGACAAGGAGAAAATGAACCCTATGCAATTTCAAGAGAGCTAATTGCAAATGCTACTTATCCAAAAGGACATCCCTATTCATGGACTGTAATAGGTTCAATGGAAGATTTAAATGCTGCATCTCTTGAAGATGTGCATGAATGGTTCAAAAATTATTATGGTGCCGCTAATGCAGTAATTTGTATTGCAGGTGACGTTAATACCGAAGATGTGAGGAATAAAGTAGAAAAATATTTTGGTGATATTCCCTCTGGCCCTCCAGTTGCTAAATTTCAAACTTACATTGCAAAACGTACTGGCACAATTAGACAAGTTGCACAAGATAGAGTACCCCAAGCAAGGCTTTACATTGAATGGAATATACCTGAATGGGGAAGTAAAGAATTAGCACATTTAGACTTATTAAGCGATATTCTTTCTTCTGGAAAAAACTCGCGTTTATATAAACGCTTAGTTTACGACGAACAAATTGCAACTCGTGTTTCTGCTTATTATTCACCAGGTGAAATTGGAAGTCAATTTTTTATAACTGCCGATATTAAGCCTGGCATTGAAACTTCTAGAGTAGAAAAAGAAATAATAGAAGAACTTACAAAGTTGCTTAATTATGGGCCTACAGAGAAAGAGCTAAAGAAGATGAAAACTCAATACTTTGCTAATTTTATTAGGGGATTAGAAAGAGTAGGCGGCTTTGGCGGTAAGTCTGATATTTTAGCACAGAATATGGTTTATGGTAACTCTCCAGATTACTACAAAACTTATAATAAATTTATTGCGGAGACTACTGTTGATGATATTAAAAAAACAGGCAAAAAATGGCTGAGCGATGGCGTGTATATACTAGAAATTCAACCTTTTCCACAATATTCTACTTCGGCAACTAATGTTGACCGCTCAAAACTGCCGGGAACAGATACGCCACCTACTGCTAAATTCCCAGAATTGCAAAAAGCTGAACTTGCAAATGGTTTGAAAATTATACTTGCTGAACGAAAATCTGTGCCAATAGTTAATTTGACCTTAATGATTGATGCTGGTTATGCATCGGATATTTTTGCAATTCCTGGCACCGCAAGTATTGCCATGAATATGTTGGATGAAGGAACTAAAACAAGAGATGCCCTTCAATTAAGCGATGAATTACAAGCTTTAGGGGCAACATTAAATACAGGCTCGAATTTAGATAATTCATTTATTAATATGACTGTTCTAAAAGCAAACTTAGACCAGTCTTTAAATTTGTTTGCCGACGTAGTTTTAAATCCTTCTTTTCCGCAAAAAGAATTTGATAGAATTGTAAAAGAAAGTATTGTAGCTATTCAGCGAGAAAAAGTTCAGCCTTTTAGTATGGGATTAAGAGTAGTGCCTCGATTGATTTACGGTAAAAATCATCCCTACGGAAATCCTTTTACTGGTTCAGGGTATGAATCTACAATATCAAGATTAACTCGTGATGATATGGTAAAATTTCACCAAACATGGTTCAAACCAAACAATGCAACATTGATTATTGTAGGCGATATTACGTTGAAAGAAATTAAACCTAAGCTGGAAAAACTATTTGCAAATTGGAAAGCTGGCGAGTTTCCACAAAAAGAAATTAAAGAAGTAACAATGCCGCAAAAGGAAATTATATATATAATGGATAGGCCGGGTTCACAATCTTCAATAATCTTAGGTGCTCAGCCTGCCCCACCTTTTGCTGATAAGGATAACGTTGCAATTGAATTAATGAACGATATTATTGGAGGTATGTTTACTTCTAGGATTAATATGAATTTAAGAGAAGATAAACATTGGTCGTACGGCTCGGGGAGTACAATACCAAGTGCGCGAGGGCAGCGACCATATTTATTTTACGGAGTAGTACAAACTGATAAAACAAAAGAATCAATTCAAGAAATGATAAAGGAAATAAATCAATTTGTAGGTGAAAAACCAGCAACAGAACAAGAAGTAAACCAAGTTAGAGAGCAGAATGCTCTTTCATTGCCTGGAAGCTGGGAAACAAATAGCCGCATTGTCTCTTCATTAATTAATTTAGTTTCTTACAACCTTAGTGATGATTATTATAGTAACTATGCAAGCAAAATAAAAAGCATAACTCGAGACGATATTATTAACACAGCTAATCGAGTGATAAAACCAAAAAATTTAATCTGGGTTGTAATAGGTGATAAATCAAAAATTGAAGCAGGCATTAAAGAACTTGGTTATGATGTTAAGTATATAGACACCGATGGTAATCTAATTATGTAAAAGTATGGGCTGTCTCAGTTCATCGCTAAGAGGTTGGCTGATTTTGATACGAAAAATTTACTTGCAAGGAAAAATAATGAGACAGCCCTTTTCTCTATTCCTAATGAGTTCTTGAAGTTAAGTCCAAAAAATTCATGAGAATTCACCACGTTGTGGTGGATTCCCATTTTTCTAACCTGCCAGCGTAGGCTAACCTGCTTGCAGGCTGGTGAAAAATTTGGGTTAAATTTACTTAAGAGAAAAATTAGAGGTAAGCTGTTTTTGTTTGTGGTTAAGAATAATTTTTAAAAGAACTTGGAAACAATCTCATCAACTTTCTCTAAAGCCTCATTAATTTTTGTAATGTCCTTTCCACCGGCTGTAGCAAGATGTTGTTTTCCACCACCGCCGCCGCCCACAATCTTTGCGACTTCTGATACTATTTTACCCGCAGCAAGTTTTTTTTGTTTAATTAAATCGTCAGATACAACGCATACTATTCCCACTTTATTATCGAATATGGAAAAGAGTATTCCAACACCACTTTTCATTTTTATTCGTAGTTCATCACCCATTGATTTGAGTTCATCCATGTTTTCAGCATTAATTTTGCCCTTAAAAATTTTTATACTGTTTATTGCTGTTGCATTTGAAACAATCTTCTCGAGTCCGCTTAACTTTTCTTTTAGTCTTAATTCAGACAATAACTTTTCTAGCTTTTTCTTTTCTTCGTTTAATTCATCTATTTTACTTTCGGCGTTTTTAATTTTAATCTCTTGTTGATTTATATACTTTTCAACTCCAGCTCCCGTAACGGCCTCAATTCTTCTTACACCGCTTGCAACTGAGGATTCGCTAACGATTTTAAATAACCCTATTTGGGAACTGTTTTTTACATGTGTACCACCACAAAACTCCATTGTAAAGTTACCAAATTGAACTACATTTACTTTATCTCCGTATTTATCGCCAAAGAACATCAACGCTCCCATTTTTTTAGCTTTTTCAAACGGGGTGTTTCGATGATGAACTAAAGGTAAATTTTCTCTAATTTTTTCATTGACGAGCGATTCAATTGCCTCAATTTCACTTTCTTTTAACTTTTCAAAATGATTAAAGTCAAAGCGCAGGTATTCAGGTCCAACAAACGAACCCGCTTGCTGTACGTGTTTTCCTAATATTTCCCTTAAAGCAGCGTGTAAAAAATGGGTTGCTGAATGATTTCGCATAATATCCCATCTTCTTTTTTCATCAACTTGGGCTATAACTTGCATGCCCTCAATTATTTTTGTGTTACTTTCATTTTCAACAACGTGAATAATCTGGTTGTTGATTTTGACCAGGTCAATTACCTTTAAATGTGTATCGCCAATTATTATAATTCCTTTGTCGTTTACTTGTCCACCCGACTCAACATAAAAAGGTGTTTTGTCTAATATAATAAAGGTATTCCCGTTTTCATTTTTAGTGCCTACAACCACAGATTCGGTTCTAAGTTGATCGTAACCGCAGAACTCGGTAGGGTTTTTTGATTTAGCAATGATATTACTTAGTTTGTCAAAATTAAAATTTACTGACGATAATTTTTCTTTTGTAGATTTTCTTGCTCGTTCTTTTTGTTCGTTCATTAATTCGTTAAAGCGTTTTTCGTCGATTGAAAAGCCTTTTTCCTTAGCCAAAAGATTGGTTAAATCTACTGGGAAACCAAAAGTATCATAAAGCTTAAATACGTCATCTCCGCTGATGATTTTTGAACTTTGTACTTCATTTTTGCTCACAATATTTTCAAATAATTCTATTCCTCTGTCAAGAGTAATATTGAAATTTTCTTCTTCTGATTTAATAATTTTTTCAATATTTGACTTATTAGTTTTTATTTCTGGGAAAACATGTGACATATTTTCAACGAGGACATCAACTAATTTATAGAGGAAAGGTTCTTTCAGGTCTAATTTTCTGCCGTAACGAGCTGCTCTTCTAAGTATTCTGCGCAGTACATAACCTCTTCCTTCGTTGCCAGGTATTGCTCCATCGGCTATTGCAAATGTTAAAGTACGGATATGGTCGGCAATCACACGCATTGCAATTTGTGTTTCTCCACGAAGTGGTGAATACTCATCAAGTTCATATTTTTTGCCGCTAATTAATTCTATAGCTTTTATAAGAGGAGTAAAAATGTCAGTATCGTAATTAGAATTTTTCTTTTGTAGAACAGCACAAATACGTTCAAATCCCATTCCGGTGTCAACATGTTTAGCTGGCAGTTCGTTTAGTCTACCAGTTTCATCTCTGTTGTATTGGATAAAAACAAGGTTCCATATTTCAATGCATTCTGGTTTGTTAGCATTAACCCATGCTGGATTTTCATAGTCGTCGCTTAAGTTGATATGGATTTCAGAACATGGACCGCAGGGACCAGTTTCGCCCATTTCCCAAAAATTATCTTTTTCATCGAAACGTAGGATATGACTAGGATTAATATCCGTTTCACTTTTCCAATAATTGAAAGCTTCATCGTCGTTTCTGTATACAGTTGCCCATAATCTTTCCTTTGGCAGTTTCCATACAACAGTTAATAATTCCCATGCCCACTTTATTGCTTCTTTTTTATAATAACCTTCTCCAATGCCATCATCTGAATTAGGGTCACCAAAACTCCAGTTTCCAAGCATTTCAAAAAAAGTGTGATGATATGTATCATAACCAACCTCTTCAAGGTCATTATGTTTACCGCTTACGCGTATACATTTTTGAGTATCTGCCACTCGATTATATTCTCTTGTTCCTTTTCCCAAGAAGACATCTTTAAACTGATTCATGCCGGCATTTGTAAAAAGAAGTGTGGGGTCGTCGTAAGGTATAACCGGTGCACTTGGCACTATTTTGTGACCTTTTTCTTTAAAAAAATCTAAAAATTGTTGCCGAATTTCATTTGAAGTCATTTACAAATTGTAATTTAGTTATAAATTTCCGAGCAAATATAATAAAATCTCTTCGTTTGCTAAATTTACTATTGATTTTAAAGAGTACGTTTTAATGATAAAAGTTGAATAATACGTTTTATTTGAAGTAATGATAATCTTTCTAGTTAAAGTTTCTTGTACGCTGTACATATTTTAACTCAAAATTTTTATTAGAAAAGTTTGTCCTTAAACTGAAAAATTATAATGACTGTTTAATTCTTAAACTGCGGAGTGGGATTAATGCTTAATTCAAGAACTTTTTTATCGCCTTAATTATAGGTAATTCGTATATTTCAGTAAAAATTTTGAGGAACTATTTGAGTAAGTTCAAAGAGCTAAGCGATTTAGAACTAATGCAAGAGATTGCAAATTTCGAATCCCGCGCTTTGGAGGAATTATACGAAAGGTATTCCCCAATTCTTTATACAATTATCAAGAAAATTTCACCAGATGAACCAACGGCTCGGCGACTTCTCATTGAAGTATTTGTTATGGTTTGGCGGAAGATAAAAAAATTTGATTTCGCTAGTGGTAATGTATATACATGGTTGATAACAATAGCCCGAAACAAGGCAGTAGATCAATTAAGGAGATCACGTGCAACTTCAAATTCGTTAGATTTCTATGATGATGAATATGAGGATTTTTACATAATTCCAACTTTAGCAAGAGACATTGACGCTCTTGACCTGGAAACTGTTCTAACGTTAAAACCTAAAATAGAACGCGCTCTTTCAAAACTTACTGATACTCAAAAATATGTTCTTCATCTTGCATACTATGAGGGATTTACGATAGACGAAATTGCTGATAAATTAAAAGTTCCAATTGAAACAGTTAGAAGTAAAGTTCTAACTGCTTTACAGAATTTAAAAGATTATTTAATGGAAAGCTGATACAATGTCTGACCCTATTTCTGAAATGTCCGCTGCCTTTGCAGTAGGATGCATGGATAAAGAGAATTTTATTCAATTTAAGGATTACTTACTTTCAGGTGGTGAACTACCAAAAGGTTTACTGGGTGAATTTCAAAACATTGTTGCTATGATACCTGCAATATTGGATTTAGAGGTACCTGATTCTTCACTTAAAGATGATGTGGCAAAAAAATTAATTGGGCTAAAAGAAGAAATTAAAACGAAAATAAGAGAAGAAAAGAAAAGAACAGCTACAATTGTTGACAAACCTAAAACTTTACCAACTAAACAAACACTAACTAGGGTAACTGCTGCAGAAGAAAAACAACCTCGCAAATTAAGCACTTTTATTTCTGAAAATAGAAACTTACCCAAATCAGTTGCAGAAGGTTCAAATCGTAAAACTAATTTGGAACAACGAGATTCCCTTTTAACAGAAGAAAAGCGTGCTACAACTATAAAAGAAAAAACAAGAATTGATGATGTGCCACCTACATTATTTCCGCAAAGAATTGGGACAGTTGAGCGAAGAAGCCTTGAACAAGAAAAAACTTCAGGTTTTGCAGGCTGGCTTGCAATATTTCTTGCTTTAATTTTGTTTGGTGTAATTGGTTACTATTCTTACACCTCTATAAACGATTTACAACAACAAGTATCAGATTTAAAGAATGAGCTGGTTAAAACTAAAAACGACTTACAATCTACAAGTGAATTTACATCTAAATATATGACTGTTATTGAATTTCTTAATTATAAAGGCATTTTCACAGTTGATTTGACAAGCACACAGCCAAATGTAAATTCAAGTGCAAAATTATTTGTTGCACCATATCAAAGAGAAGCGCTTTTGCAGCTGAACAATATACCACCTCTAAAATTAGATCAAACATATCAAATCTGGATGGTAAGCAAGGATAAATTTTACTCGCTCGCTACTTTTTCACCCAGGCCGGAGGATATGTTTATTAAAATTTCTAATCTTCCTTATATACCTTTCGACCAAATTGATCTCTTTAGAATTACAATTGAACCGGCTGGCGGTTCACCAGCTCCTACAGGCGAGACATATTTATACGGTTCTTTAAATAATGTTTCGTCTAAGACTCGTAAGTAATTTAACCTAAATTATACAGCCAGCCGCAGCAAGTAGAACATGAGAAAAAAGACTGTACTTTTTGCATTAGAGGAAAAGCAGAAATTTGTCTACTGCTGATAGGCTTGCTTGAAACCAGCATGTCAAACTCTCTCGTTTCTGGTATGTAAATCTGTAATATAACATTAACAACAGGCTAAATGAATTGACTTTCGTGATAGGGAATTGCTTCACAAAGGCAACGCCTTTTTTATTTTATCAAGCGATGAAAACAGATGATTCAAATGAGGTAGGATCGAGGTCACCTCTACAATCATGCTTTGAAGAAACAAAAATTAAGGATAGGGTAATAAGGTTAATTTTCTTTTTTGGTTGGTGATGTTACTACAGTTATTTAAATAAAAAGAGAATTCACCACTACGTGAGTGGATTCCTATAATAAGTAAAGACAAGGCTTTTTGGTAACTCGCAAAAAGATAATCAAAATAGAAAGAGCCAGAATGAAACAAAGAGGAAAATCTGTAAATAAGCAAAAGCAAGTAAAGAATGTGCACAGGTGATAAATAAAAGTGATTTTTTAATGTACAGGTCATATCTGTCCAATATATTTTTTATTTCGTCCCTAAAGGTACTTAATCTATTTTCTTTGTTCTTTATCCTAAAAATATTTTGTTCTGACGGGACAATAAAGCTTTGATTATGCTTAAACTAATGTAATCCCTTTAGGGATTATATAGTTATAGAATAAATAAATATCAAACTAAAGTTAAAAGTCCCGTATGGACGAGATAGGGATTGATTTACAAGACAAGTAGAATAGTCCAAAATCTTGAAGTTTTCAAATTTATTTGGTAATTCATCCCTTCGGGATTTGATTTCAAAATTATTTTGGACAGCAGTGTTACAGGCTGGGTCAATGTTTTATACTCAGTAGTAGGCTAATGCCTAGAATAATTAGAAAGTAAGGCCAGAAGCTCAACATTAAATCATCAATTTTTCGTAGAAGGTTATGTACATAAATTAATTTCAACAAAAAGATTGAGGCAATTGAAATTACAAAAAGAATAGAAGAGAGGACAAGAAATTCTTTCGCTTTGCTATTTTCGATGTAAAGCATTAAAAATATTGCTGCTAAGATAAATAGTGACGATACTAAATAAATCTCCCTTGATCCCGTAAGTGAAAAAAATTGTTTTACCAACAATAAAATACTCACAAAAAACAACATTGAAGAAAAAACTAAGATTAAACGATTGTTATACTTAAACGAAAGATATACGGAAGGAATTGAATATATGATTAAGCTTATACCTAAAATTTCAGTGTAGCTGATATTAATAGCATTGGTGAGAGCTAATATGAGTAGTAACCCAAATACAAAAAGAGCAAAACTAACAGTATTACGAAATGGTGTTTCCATTAAGTTCTTTCTGTTTTTTCAAGACGAAAAGTAAAATTAAATAAACAAGCAAGCCTATACCTGCTGTAATATAAGTTATTAGCAACCATAAAATTCTAATTATAGTCGAATCTACGTTTAGGTATTTTGCAAAGCCACCGCAAATACCAAATATTTTTTTATCATCTAATGAACGACTCAAACTATTAGGAAAATCAATTTTTAATTTATTTGCCGGTTCTTTGTGAACTATTAAGTAAACGCTAATTAAGATAGCCGAAAGAAGTATAAGAAATCTCCATGATAAATTAAACGGAGTTATGTAAAAAATTAATCCTAAATTGTTCAATAATATGAATAAACCTAAAAACAGAAGGGAGCCGCCAAAAAGGGTTTTATTATTATTGTTTCTAATTTTTTGTTTTTCTTCTTCCGTTAATTCTATGGAATTATTATCAGGAGGCATTAAGAATGAAGCAATTAAATAAACTATTACTCCCCATCCCCCAAGAAAAACACTCAGCATGAAAATAATTCTAATTATAGTTGGGTCACTCTTAAAATAATCAGCAATTCCTCCGCAAACACCGGTGAAAATAAAGTTCTTTTTAGACCTTTTTAGTTTTGGCGAATTATAAAAAGTCGATTCTTTGCTATCGACAGTACTTTGCTCATTAGAGTCTTCTATTTCCTCTAGTGTTTTAAAGTCAATTTCTTTTTTAAACTGTTTATCCATTATAAAATAGACCTTTTTATAAATTACAAAATTCTCAAACCCAAACTCGATGCAATAAGTTCTGCGGTCAATTCAGCGGTTCTATTTTTTGTGTCGATAATAGGATTTACTTCTGCAACTTCTAATGAAGACATACAGCCGCACTCTGCAATTGTTTCCATTAACAAATGAGCTTCTCTGTAACTTAAGCCGCCGCTAACGGGCGTACCAACTCCAGGTGCAATTGTTGGGTCAATACTATCTATATCAAAACTAACATGAATATGTTGAACTTTTTGTTTTAAATTCTTCAGCACTTTATTAATTATGAAATTAATTCCTTTTCTATCAATTTCAGTCATAGTATAAACCTCAACGCCGCTTTTTTTAATTAGTTCTCTTTCTAATCTGTCAACGCTTCGCAAGCCAATAAGAATGGTATTTTCAGGTTTAATTTTAGGGGAGAATCCATATAAATTTGTAAGTGAGTTATTGCCTAAGCCGAGTAAAGCTGCGACTGACATGCCGTGAATGTTTCCTGATGGTGTTGTCTCGTCTGTATTCATATCTGCATGTGCATCAATCCATATTAATCCCATCTCTAAGTTATTTTTTTTGCAATGAGCGGCAATACCGCTAATAGAACCAATCGCCATTGAATGGTCGCCGCCTAAACACAATGGAAATCGCCCAGCGCTTAATGACTTTTCAACTCTCCTTGCTAATACTTCACAAGTTTTAACAATTTCATCAAGATATTTTAAACGTGGGTTTTTTATAACCTGCCTTTCTTGGTTTTTAATAAAAATGTCTCCTAAATCTGTAACTTTGTAGCCTAAATCCTCTAAGCGAGTTTGTATGTTTGCTATTCGAAGAGCAGAAGGACCCATATCTACACCTCTTCTATCGGCACCTAAGTCCATAGGAAAACCAATAATATCAACATGTTTGCTTGCCACAGAATTTCCCATAGTATATCTCTTTTAATATCTAAATCTATAAAATATTCACTCATTAATAAAATTCTACGTTTGTTAATAAATCGTCACATTTGTTATATTTTAGTAAAAACTTTTTTAGAAAATGAACAACTTTGAGCCTTTAGGAAGAATAATAATTATTGCAGGAGTAATTTTAGTTGCTTTTGGTCTGTTGTTAGTCTTTCTTGATAAAATTCCGTTTATAGGAAAACTGCCGGGCGATATAATAATTAAAAAAAAGAACTTTACCTTTTATTTTCCCATTGTCACATCAATATTGCTTAGTTTAATAATTTCTCTAATTCTTTATCTGCTCAGAAAATAAATTAGGAAAAAGCATCTTACCTTATTGAATAAATTTTTTATACAACGAGTAAAAAATAAAAAGATGATAAAAAAATATTTTCAGATTGAGGAGTTGAATACTTCAGTAAAACAGGAATTAATTGCAGGGACAACAACATTTGTAACTATGGCTTACATAATAATTGTTAATCCTAAAATTTTAGAGGTGGCAGGTATTCCATTTGGACCTTCTATGGTTGCAACAATATTAAGTGCTTTTTTTGGCACTCTTGCAATGGGCTTATATGCTAAAAGGCCATTTGCAATTGCTCCTTACATGGGTGAAAATGCTTTTATTGCATATACTGTAGTGAAAGTATTAGGTTATAGTTGGCAGGCTGCATTAGGTGCAATTTTTATAGGCGGTGTTTTTTTTACTATTATAACTGCACTAAACATTCGGAGCTGGCTTGCTAATTCAATCCCAGAATCATTAAAAATTGCGTTCGCTGTTGGTATTGGTTTTTTTTTGACTTTCATTGGGCTTAATGAGACTTCAATTATTCAACTTGGCGTTACTGGGGCACCTGTACATGTAGGTGATTTTCGAAATCCACAAGTAATTTTAGCTATTCTCTCGTTCTTGGTAATAAGTTTTCTAATGATTAAAAAAGTTAATGGCTCAATTTTAATAGGGATTATTTTAATCTCACTTCTTGGCTTCGTACTCCATGTTTCTCCTTTACCAGAAAAAATTGTAAGTATGCCTCCCGATATTTCTCCTATCTTTCTTAAATTAGATATAGCAGGAGCTTTGAGCTGGGGCTTTTTTGCAGTTATTCTAACTGTATTTGTTATGGATTTTGTAGATACAATGGGCACTTTGATAGGTGTTTCATATAAAGCGGGACTGTTAGACGAAAACGGCAACTTGCCTGAAATAGAAAAACCAATGATGTGTGATGCTTTGGCAACTGTTGTTGGGTCATTATTAGGGACTACAACATCCGGCGCATATATTGAATCTGCCACTGGAATTGAAGCCGGGGGTAAATCTGGTTTAACAGCTGTCGTAACAGCTTTTTTATTTTTAATTGCTCTTTTCTTTGCACCATTTTTTGCATCAATTCCACCTTATTCATACGGCTCAGCTTTGATTATTGTTGGCTTGTTAATGATTTCACCTATATCAAAAATCAATTTTAATGACTTAGAAGAAGTTATACCCGCATTTGTAACAATTGTGCTTATGAGTTTTACTTACAATTTGGGGATTGGTATGACAGCTGGTTTTGTTCTTTATCCTATATTTAAAATTGTAAACGGGAAGTTTAAGGATATCAAACTTGGAATGTGGATTTTATTTTTATTCTCTGCTCTTTTTTACATTTTTTACCCATACTGAAATTTGAGAAATTACATTGCATAAAAACTGCATATTCGGCTGAACTGGCCTTCATTATTTATTGACCTCACACTTTTGCTGAGCACATGTAATTTACACATCTATCTAAGTAAATTTATCAGTTTAAGTACCAATTAATAGTGATTTATTTGGAATTGTGTCAAAAGTATATAGCTATGGTATTGTATGAAATCAAGTTTTACTTGCATAGTTTGAGTGATGGTGTAAAACATATATTTAGTGTAGTGTAAATGCTTTTTATTATCTTTGTAATTATTTAATGAATACTTTGCGTCAACTTTTCTTACTGCGGGATAAAGTCTTTTTACTAAATTTTCATTAATACAAAATATAGAAAGAGGTGTTATGGAAATAAAAACACAATTATTAGTAATTGGAGGAGGACCAGGAGGGTACACTGCAGCTTTTCATGCAGCTGATAAAGGCTTGCAGGTTACAATTGTGGACATGAGAAAAAATCCTGGCGGTGTTTGTACATGGGAAGGCTGTATACCTTCTAAGGCATTGCTGCACATTTCTAATCTTATTTATGAAGCACGAGAAGCAAAAAAATGGGGTATTAACTATACCGAGCCTAAAATTGATTTAGATAAGCTGCGTGATTACAAAAATAGTGTTATATATAAGTTAACAAGCGGGTTAGGTCAACTGGCTAAAACACGTAAGGTAAATTATGTTCAAGGTAGAGCTTCATTTAAAAATTCAAAAACCGTGATTGTTAAAAAAACAGATGGAAATGAAGACGAGATTACTTTTGATAATTGTATTGTTGCTACAGGCTCAGAGCCGACAAAAGTGCCAAACTTATTCTTTAATTCACCACACATTATAGATTCTACAGCTGCACTCGAACTGAATGATATTCCTCAAAAAATGCTTGTTGTAGGCGGTGGTTACATAGGGTTAGAATTGGGCACTGTATATGCCATGCTTGGAAGCAAAGTAACAGTTGTTGAAATGATGCCAGGATTACTCCCAGGTGCAGATAGAGATTTAGTTAGTGTGCTTGCAAAAAATATAAATCAAATTATGGATGCAGTGTATCTCGAGACTAAAGTTACAGAACTAAAAGAAGTAAAAAATGGAATTGAAGTAAAATTTATAGGTAATAATATAAAAGAACCTGTACAGGTTTTTGATAAAGTGTTGATTTCTGTAGGTAGAAAACCTGTAACAACAAGTTTAGGTTTGGAAAACACAAAGGTGAAAGTTAATCAAAAGGGATTTATTGATGTTAATCAGCAAATGAAAACTGACGATGCCAATATTTACGCAATTGGCGATGTTGTTGGCAACCCAATGCTTGCACATAAAGCTTTTGCAGAAGCTAAAGTTGCAGTAGAATCTATACTCGGTTATAAAGTTGCTTTTGAACCGAATGCAATACCTGCGGTTGTTTTTACTAACCCAGAATTAGCATGGACTGGGATAACTGAAACCGAAGCAAAAGAAAGGGGTATTAAATATGAAGTTGCTAAATTCCCATGGGCAGCAAGCGGCAAGGCAACTTCAATAGATAGAAATGATGGATTGACTAAGTTAATTATTGATCCAGATACTCAAAGGGTGTTGGGAATGGGTATAGTAGGTGTTGGTGCAGGGGATATGATTTCTGAGGGAACCTTAGCAATTGAAATGGCAGCTGTTGCCAAAGATATTGCTTTAACTATTCACCCACACCCAACTTTGTCTGAAACAATATCCGGAGCTGCTGAAGTATTTTACGGCGAAGCAATTGAATACTATCGGCCACGAAAAAAGTAAAAGAATTAACTATAGCTCTAATACTTATTTTAAATGTGACATTTGAAATATGGCTCAATGATGAAATTAAAAATTATATTTGTTTTGCTATTATTTTTACCTGCTTTTGTTAACGCCCAAGATTACGACTGGGTAAAATTTGATTCCTTGTTAATTACGGGCATTAATCAAATATACAGCCTTGAATTTAACAAGGCTGAAAAAACATTCGATATTGTAGAGAAAGATTACCCAACCCACCCAGCAGGAAAATTTTTTAAAGCAATGATTACATGGTGGAAAATTCTTGTTGATCTTGAAAATGAAAGTTATGACAACAAGTTCTTCAGTCAGCTCGAAAGTGTAATTGACATGTGTAATAATATATTAGATAAAAATCCTAAAAATGCAGATGCAATTTTTTATAAAGGGGGTGCACTTGGTTTTAGAGGCAGACTTCGCGCCATACGGGAAAGCTGGTTTAAAGCTGCTTTAGACGGCAAGGAAGCACTACCTTTAGTTTTTAAAGCCTACGAACTAAACCCAAACAATATCGATCTTCAGCTTGGCTTTGGCATTTATAATTATTATGCTGAAGTAATACCTGAAAAATATCCCGCTGTAAAACCATTTATGATTTTTTTCCCTAAAGGTGATAAGAACAAAGGCTTAAAACAACTCGAAAACGTTGCCTTCAATGGCCGTTACGCTAAAATTGAATCCAGATATTTTTTAATGACAATTTATTTTCAATATGAAGATGATATGGTGAATGCGAGAAAATACGCAGAGCTGCTTGTAAAACAATTCCCAAATAATCCGGTTTTTGAAAAATATTACGGAACCATTTTTGTGAAAAATAACGATTATATTTCAGCCGAAAAGATTTTTCGCGATATTCTAATCAAAAGCCAAAAAAATTATACGGGTTACAATCTTCGTTTTGAAAGAGAAGCAACATATTATATTGGTATGTATTTTAAACTTGCTAATCGTCCTGATTCAACGGCTTTTTATTTTCAGAAGTGTGTGGATATTTCTAAAAAGGTTGATAAAGATGAAGAGTCTGGCTTCCAAATTAACGCTACTTTATATTTAGCGATGGCATACGACCAGCTCGGTCTGCGCGAAAAAGCAGTTAAATATTATAATGATGTGCTGAATATGAAAGAACGAGGAGATTCTCACTCCCAAGCAGAAAAGTATTTAAAAATTCCTTATAAATAATTTTTGATGTTTGTCGCAAAACAAAAATACTCCTAAAAAATTATACCTTTACTCACTAATTGTTCTATAATCTATAATAGAGTAAAAATTAAATTTAATCGTTCTTTATTAGCAAGAAACAAACAACTTCTGAAGAGTATTAATCAGTAATGAAAACTTAGCAATGCAAAAAACTTTAGAAATAGTTTTAAGAAAATATAAAATCGTTTTCGTATTGGTTTTATTAACTTTGATGCTGCTGGCATGGCATAATAAATTTGTTCAAGACGATGCATTCATATCTTTTAGATATGCAAAAAACTTTGCAGAAGGAATAGGTCTAGTTTTTAACAAAGGTGAAAGAGTAGAGGGTTATACAAATTTTTTATGGACCATGCTTATGTCACTTTCATTTAAGCTTGGTTTTGATCCTGTTTTATTTTCATATTATGCTGGGATTACATTTTTTGTTATTTCATTATTGTTTACCTATAAAATAGCTGAAATAGCTTTTGATTTTTGGGAAGAAAACAGCTCTAAACTTCTTTCGCTTTTAGTAGTAATACTTCTTGGAACAAACTATACTTTTAGCGCTTACGCTACTGGCGGTTTAGAAACTCAAATGCAGACCGCTTTTGTTACTGCCTCTGTTTTTTTCTTTCTTAATGTGCTTTATAAAAAAAAGGAATCTTATCTTAATCTTTTCTTTATTTCATTATTATTAATTATATCGGTGCTTGTCAGACCAGATTCTTTAGTATTCGTGTTTTTAATTTTTTTTGGGTTCTTTTATTTAAGAGAAGAACGAAATACAGCAAATAAAATTTTAGTTGTACAAAGATTTTTGGTATTGCTAGTACCATTTTTGACGGTTCTAATTGCATATTTATTGTGGAAATTATTTTACTATGGCGATATACTGCCAAATTCATTTTACACAAAAGTAGGAGGAATAGAATCTATCCCTGCTGGGCTAATTTATATTGGTTTGTTTTTCAGCTCGTACTGGCTTTTCCCAATTCTTATTTTATTTCCTTTTTACCTCAATAAATTTGTAAAAAAAAATAACACTACAATTAAATTCCTTTCTTTTATAATTGTTGTGTGGCTCTTATACTTAGTTAAAATAGGTGGCGATTTTATGGAATTTAGATTTTTAGTACCGATTTTGCCATTTCTTTTTGTTGTAATTGTTTGGACAATTTATGCATTAATTGAAGAAAAAAAAGTAAGATACGCACTAATAGTTATAATTATACTTGGTTCAATTTACCATAAAGTTACGTTTCATTACTTGCATGGTATTGAGAGTATAAAAAATCTTGCTGGGCATCTTTACGATGAAAATCAAAATTGGATTGAGGTAGGTAAAAGATTACATGAGCTCTTTCCTAACAGAAACGTTACAATTGCTGTTTCAGCTGCAGGTGCAGTCCCATTTTATTCTGAATTACCCGCTGTGGATATGTACGGAATAAATGACAGCGAAATTGCCAAAAATGGGATTATAATTGGCAATAGACCTGGTCATCAGAAATTTTCAACAATAGGTTATCTCTATGATAAAAGAGTTAATTTATTGATTGGCGAGCCCTTTGTTGTAAAAAAGTCGTTTATAGATTGTAGCATTACAGAAAAAATGTTTGAAGATTTTTTTAAATACAGGCTGAATGATTTACAATTAAAGAAGCCAAGGTTACTTAGAACAAGTTTAGACTCTGGTTATGATTTATATTTTTTGTATCTAATAAAAAACACAAGAGTTGACAGTCTAATAAATGAAGGAAGAATAAGAGTTATACAACAAGAAAAATTTTCTGCTGATTGAAAAACAATTTATAGGCAATAAATTTTACACTGAATTCGGAAAAGTTATAATTCTGTGGATATACCAATTCGATGAAGGGAACCAGCAGACCCCAATGAAGAAAAGGCATAGTCAATTTTGTAATTACTAACCAAGAATCCAAATCCCAAATTAAACCCAGCTAAGCCGGCAGTAGTGCCAATCTTAAAGTCCTTTCTCTTTTGATTATCATATCCAAATCTTAGATTAAAACCGCTTTTAAAAATAAATTCTCCACCAATTGTAATATTTTGAAACCTATCGAAGAATTCATTTTGTTTTTCATTTAGTCGATTAAATGACCAATAAAATTTAAATGGAAGTTTTTCGAGTTGTTTTGTAAAACCTAATCTAATATCAAGGGGCAGTTCTTCCTTTGTATTAAAATAAGGTGTAATTTGGCTTCCAAGATTAAGAATTGCGAATCCAATGTTCCAGTTTGATTGTGGAATAGAGTAGTGCAAACCTAAATCAAATGCATAAGCAGACGAGTACTGTTTAGCAATTGAGGAATAAATAAATTTAGCATTTATACCATAATAAAAATTTTCTCCGAGTTCGTTACCATATCCAATAGTAAAAGCAATATCGTTGGCAGAAAATTCTCCAGTTTTAACGCCATCATAAGTTGCTTCGGTAAAATTGCCATAATTTATATATTGAATGGCAGCAGCAAATCTGCCAATGCCTTCAAACTCTTTAGAGTAAATTAAACTAGCAGAATTAATATCCATTAAATATTTAAGAAAAGAAAATGAGATCGGGGAACCTTTAAGAAAATTCACACCTGCAGGATTATATAAAATTGTATTTGGGTCATCATTGGCAGCTACGAAACTTCCGGCAAGAGCTGCTGCACGCGGGCTATAATCTAATCGAAGAAATTCGTAAGTGTTTTGTCCCTTTATTGATGCGTTCTGTAATAACATTAAACTAACCTGAAAAAACATCAATGTAAACACACTTTTTTTCATTTTTTCCCATTTTTTAACAAGCGATTTTAAGGATTATAATTTCCAAAGGCAAGGTGAATATTAAGAGTTTTAGCAGATCTGTCAAATTTTTTATTGAAAAAAGTTTATCTATCGAATCAACAAGCTATAACTAATTTTTGAACTAAATTAGTTATTAGGCAGTAATAATTATAGTGACTGCTTTATTTTAACATTGCCTATGGAATATTTCTAAAAATGTTTTGACCGAATGTTTCTTCAGAGATGACAGAATGTAATTTTTGTTACAAATGTCTACCTCACGCGAATATGCAGTTCGGTTAATTGTTCCTCGCTCACGTAAGAGGGGGATTCATCCATCAACGACATTCCGCTGGATGTTTTAGGGAAAGCAATTACGTCTCTTATTGAAGATTCACCAGCAAAAAGCATGACTAATCTATCGAAGCCAAAAGCAATACCACCATGAGGAGGTGCACCATACTTAAATGCATTCATTAAAAAGCCAAATTTTTCTTGAGCTTCTTCATTCGATATACCTAGTACTTTGAACATTTTCGCTTGAAGTTCAGCACTGTGTATTCTTATACTGCCTCCTGCTATTTCATTGCCATTTAGTACTAAGTCGTAAGCCCTTGCTTTAACTTTGGAAGGGTTCTTATCCATCTCATTTATATCTTCTAACTTTGGTGAGGTGAAGGGATGGTGCATAGCATAGTATCTGTTAGTTTGGTCATCCCATTCGAATAATGGAAAATCTGTTACCCACAAAAGTGAAGGTTTAGCATTTGGTTGAATCAAATTTAGTCGTCTTGCCATTTCGATTCGTAATTGCCCCATAATTGAAAGCGTTCTTAATTTTGGTCCGGACAAAATAAAAATTAAATCGCCGTTAGATGCTTTCATTTTAGTTATAATATTGGATTTCTCTTTTTCTGTAAGGAATTTAGCAATAGGAGCATCAAGGTCGTTATCTTTTACTCGCATCCAAATTAGCCCACCTGCCCCAAGTTTTTTAACATAGTCAGTTAGAACATCTAATTGGTTTCGAGTATAATCTCCGCATCCTTTTGCTAACAACCCAGTTAAGATTCCATTGTTTTGCAGCGCATCTTTGAAGACTCTAAATTCTGTGTTATTTAATGCGTCATTTAAAGTTACCATTTCTAAGTCGAAACGAAGATCTGGTTTATCGCTGCCATATTTTTCCATTGCTTCATCAAAGGTTAGGCGTGGGATGGGAAGTTGCAATTGATAATTCATGATTTCTTTAAAGAACAATTGCATTAAACCTTCTACAATTTCAAAGACCTCATCCACATCAACAAAAGACATTTCCACATCAATTTGAGTAAATTCAGGTTGCCTGTCAGCTCTTAGGTCTTCATCTCTGAAGCATTTTACTATTTGAAAATATCGGTCAAAACCGGAGACCATTAACAATTGCTTATACTGCTGCGGTGATTGAGGCAGGGCATAAAATTTACCTTTGTGTAATCTGCTGGGGACTATAAAATCTCTTGCCCCTTCTGGTGTACTTTTCATTAGTACCGGGGTTTCAATCTCAACGAAATTATTTTGGTCGAAATACTTTCTGGTTAATTGATACATTTTATGCCGAAGCAATATATTGCTTTGCATTTTTGGTCTTCTTAAATCAATATAGCGGTATTTAAGTCGAATGTCTTCACTTACGTCAACATTGTCTTCAATTGGAAATGGTGGGGTTTCAGATTGGTTAAGAATTATTAGCTTGTCCACTTTAACATCAATAAATCCTGTAGGAATTTGTGGATTTTCAGTCCCCTCTGGTCTTTTTCTAACTTTGCCTTCGACAGAAATTACATATTCACTTCTTAGTTTTTTGGCTAACTCATGTGCTTCTGAATTATACGAAGGTTCAAAAACTATCTGAGTTATACCATATCTATCTCTTAAATCAATAAATATTACACCCCCTAAGTCTCGTCTCGTGTTGACCCATCCGTTCAACACTACTTCTTCACCTATATTTTTTTCTCTTAATTCTCCGCAGGTATGTGTTCTTCTTTTAAATTTCATTTTTATTTAATACTCCAATGAAAATTTTTTAGGCGCAAAGATAACGATTTAAGTAAGGTTTAACAAATAAACTTGTGCAGTTGAGTTTTTAATTATGAGCTTAAAAAGTTGATTTGAAATCTCCCGCCGTGTCGGAGTCTATAATTTATTATTTATTATTTATTATTTATTATTTATTATTTAATGTTTATAGGCAACTGAGATAATTTATTACAGCTTGTCAGCTTTGGAGGTAAATTTTTTATTGGAAAATTTAGATTGAATTTATAGGATTTATTTTACTTTTGAAGTCAATTTAGCTGACAATCCCTCGTAATTTGTAAGTTCTGCATCAATAGAACCAATGATAATTTTAGTTTTTACTTTAACTGGAATTTTTAACTGGTCATCAGTCAACCAAATTAAAATACTGCCCTCACTTTTAAATAATCCGCCGGCAACAACTAAAGGCTCAACAATTATGCAATCAAATTCACCTGCTGCAACTGAAACTCTTTCACGGCCTCTAAAAACGACATCAAGCGGATAAACTTTATCCTTATAAAAATTTTGTAAGTTAAATTTGTCACCCGATTTCATTTCAGAATAGTCGAAAGTGCGGGCAAGATAAAAAGCAGAAAGTATGTCATTTACATATTGTGGTATTTCATAAGAACCTTCTGAGGTTTTAGCGATACCTCTTCTTTGGTCGAAAAATGCCGAGAAATCTCTTGAATACCCGCCTTCCCTAATATGTTGCTCGAACCTCCAGGGGAATATTCCTTCTGTGTCAAGGTAAGTAGCGTATCGGTCACGTACTTTATAAAATGGGTCAAAAGCAGAAACAGTGTTTACTTGGAATGTGATGTTGTAAACATCTCTCCCAGCAAGTTTAGAAATTTTTGGAATAGACATTTCAGCTACACCAGCAGTTACAAAGCCGTACTTAACATCAAAAGTTAACTTTTCTCCAACGCTAAAAGCCTTGTTCTCAATTTTTCTGAAGGTCATTTTTTGTGCACTTAAATTATGCTGAGTGTTGGTGAGTAATAAGAACATTACAAATACTTTATAGTTATTTATTGCTGTGCGTCTTTTAAACATGTAAAATTCCATTTGTAAGTGATGTAATTAATTCTTTAAAAAGTTACTGATAGAAAGAAAAACTTTTTCAATATTTATGCTCTCCATACAATTTAATTTTTTACATTGAGCCAGTGTACATTTTTTACAATTAATTTCTGGTGTGAAAATTAATTTTTTAGTTGTGTATGGTCCCCATCTTTTAGGCGAGCATGAAATAATATTTGGATAGAAGCCCACTACTTTTTTCCCAAGCGCAGCAGCTAAATGAATTGGTCCTGTTGAATTGGATATAACAAGTTCTGCTTTATTTATTAGAGCAATCATTTCTTCAAGATTTGTTTGACCAGCCAAATTTTTTGTTTTTTGGTTTATAACAAGCTGATTACAGAGTGATTCTTCGTTCTTGCTTCCTGTTATTAAGATGATATCGACTATCATGTTGTGTACCAATAGTTCAATTAGTTCTTTGAATTTACCTATTGGGAGGTCGACAGCACTGCCACCGCTTCCAGGATGACAAATAATCATTTTTTCGTTCTGTTTGACCGGTATTTCGTTTAATAGATTTTCTACAAATTGTTCACTTTTTTTGGTGACATGTAGATTAAAAGAAACATTGTTTTCGTTAATGTTTTCATCAATTCCAATACTTTTCAGCATTCGAACATTAAATTCTAATTCATGCCGCTGCCCATATTTCCTGTGTTCATAAATTTTTTTATTGAAAAAAAAGGAATACCACCTGTATGCTGTACCGATGCGAACCTTTATTTTCGATAGGAAAATTACTAATGCAATTAAAAATGAAGGTGAAGCAACTATGCAAACATCGTATTTGTTTTTTAATTGTTTAACGTTTGCTATAACTTTTCCCAAAAATCCAAATAAATACTTTTTGTCTTCATTTTTTAGAGTTATAGTTTTATCTATAAAAGGGTTGTTTTGAGTGAGACTTTTAGTATACTCTCTCAATAAGAAGGTTATTTTGGAGTTTGGGTAATGCTTTTTAATTAAAGTGACCAATGGTAAGGTAAGAACCACATCTCCAATGCGGTCGGTTCTAACAATGAGGATATTATTATATTTTGTCATTTTTTGGATACGAACAAGTTATCTTTAATGTAGAAGCGCCATGGTAAATCTACTGATTTTTTAATACCTATTCTTGTTGTAATAACAATTTTATTTACTGGCGTTTTATTATTGTTAAGCAGAAAAATATCATTGCCCATTAAGTTAGTCCCATTATCTTTTTTTGTAATTTTAAGAGCGCTGCAAACTTTAGCCGGTCCATTTGTTAAATTTTCGAACCCATCTTTCAATGAAAGCTCTCTTTTACCAAATCTGTTTTTAATCATTGTATCTATGCCAAGTATTGGTTCTATTGCTCTAATTAAAACAGCTTGACCCCTATCCTTTTCGCCGGTAACTATGTTGCAGCAATAGTGCATGCCATAAGTAAAGTAGACATATAATAAGCCACCTGGTAAGAACATAACTTCGTTTCTTTTTGTTTTACCAATAAATGTATGCGCTGCTTGATCAATCGAACCATCATACGCTTCTACTTCAACAATTTTCCCCACAAGAAAGATTTTGCCAATTCGTCGTACTAAAAATTTACCTAACAAATCTGGTGCGACTTCAGTAGAATGCCTTAAATAAAATTTTTGAGGCAGTTTATTGTTAAAATCGATGTGCAGCATAAGAATTATTTCAAACAATGTTCTTGAATAGCCATAATGAAAATAATAAAAATTGGATTAACCCTAAAAATCTTTGATTATTGTTAAAGCAATAATGTGTATTTGCCGTGCCACGAGTAAACTAAGTGAACATTGAATTATAAAAAATTACCTGTCTAAAATTAGAGTTGTTGAGGGAGAATTTTTTAAAGTATATTTTTTGTTAAACAAACTTACAATTACTTCTGTTATGAAAAATTCAATCGGCACAGCTATTAAATTAATGAACGAATATGGAAGAGAATGTGTACCATTTCTTTTTATTATTGATTTTGAAATGGAAAAACCAGTTATAGTAAAACTAAACGAAGCTGCATCGTTAAACATTTATTACGAAATAAATGAATTAGCAATAAATGCTGAAAAAACAAAAGAAGATATTACCCTAAAAAAATTTCCCATTTCTTTCTCTACTTATAAAAAGGCATTTAAAAGAGTTTATGACGAAATTTATGCCGGTAACACTTACTTAATTAATCTTACATTTCCAACTAAAATTGAGACTAATTTAACTTTATCGGACATATACCTTAAAAGTCGTGCTAAATATAAGCTTTTGTACAAAAATGAATTTGTTGTTTTTTCCCCAGAAACATTTGTAAAAATTAATAATGGTGTAATTTCATCCTATCCAATGAAAGGTACGATTGATGCATCAATTCCAAATGCAGAAGAGAAAATATTAAATGATGAAAAAGAAATTGCCGAGCATAACACAGTAGTAGACCTTATCCGAAATGATTTAAGTATGATATCGAAAAATGTTAGAGTAGAAAAATTTAGATACATAGATAGATTGACTACGAATGAAAAGACATTGCTTCAGGTAAGTTCAAAAATAGTTGGCGAGTTGGAAACTAATTACAGCGAGAAAATAGGTGATATTATATTTAATTTGCTTCCAGCCGGTTCAGTAAGCGGTGCTCCCAAGAAAAAAACAGTCGAGATAATTCGTAGCGTTGAATTGCAGCCAAGAGGTTATTATACGGGTATTTTCGGTGTTTGTGATGGTAAAAACCTTGATAGTGCTGTAATGATTCGGTTCATTGAAAATGTTGACGATGAACTAATTTACAGAAGCGGCGGCGGAATCACTTACATGAGTGTTCCACACTTAGAATATCAAGAATTAGTTAATAAAGTTTATGTGCCGACTAATTGAAAGTATTAAAGTATATAGAAGAAAGTTATGGAATATAAAGTACCATAACTACAGAATGAATAATTCGCGCAGGCAATTGTTTGGCGCTGAAGATGAAATTGATTTATCAAAAGAGATTGTTGTTCCTCAAATTATTTCCAATGAACTTTATAAATGCAGAGTAGTATATTCCAATAAAATTCTCTCAGTAGAATTTATTCCTTATTTGAAGAAAAAAATTACCAGCTTAGAAATTGTTACTAACAATTTAATTTGTTATGACCACAAATATGAAAACAGAGAAGAAATTAATAAGCTTTTGTATTCTAAACGCTGCGATGAAATTTTAATTGTAAAAAATAATTTAATAACTGACGCATCATTTGCTAATGTTGTTTTGAGTGATGGCAAGGTTTATTTAACCCCGGCCTCTCCGCTGCTAAAAGGAACAAAAAGAGCAAAATTGTTAGAAGAAGGGTTAATTAAGGAAGAAGAGATTCCACTTAGTGACCTAAGAAAATTTAAATATGCTTATTTAATCAATGCAATGCTAGATCTCGAAGAAAGCAACAAGGTATTGATTGAGAATATTATGCAATAAAACCGTCTACATTAATTAAAATGAACTTTCTTAGAATATAGTTAAAAATTTACAGCTACAATTGGAGTTTTTTTTTGGCTTCTTCAGCTATTTCAGCAGAGACTAAAATTCTACCGCAAGATTCACAAGAATACATTCTTTTGTTCTGTTTAATCTCGAGTTGCCTTTGCGGTGGAACAACATTATGGCATCCTTCGCAAGCTGAGCGAATAACAGCTACTACTGCTTTTCCACCTAATGCTTTTCTAATTCTCATATAAATATTGTAATCAGCTTTTTTTACCCTTAAGGCAGTTTTCTCTCTCTTATCTTTTAGTTTTATTTCTTCTCTTTCGTTTGCCTTTATTATTTGTTTTAACTCTGTTTCTTTTTCTTTTAATTCAACCATCAAACTGTCAAGCTGAGGAGTAAGATCCTCAATCTCTTTTTTTAATTTTTGAATTAAGTTTTCTAATTCATCACTTTCAGCATTAAGTTTTGCTATTTCTTCTTCTGAATGATCAATTTCTTTAGTTAAGGCGTCGTATTCTTTGTTGTTTCTAACTTGATAGAGTTGTGATTTGAACTTTTTTAAATTGGCCTTTAGGCGTTCGACTTCATTGTCATTGTTTTTTCTTTTATCAAGTGATTTTTTCTTCTCTTTTTCTTTTTCTTCAATTTGTCCTTTAATTGCTTGTATTTGATTGTTTAGTTCGTTTACTGCAATTGGTAAATCACCCCGAAGTTCTTCGAGTTCATCAAGCTGATCGTCAATCAGCTGTAATTCATAAAGTGTGATAAGTCGCTCTTGCAATTTATATTACTCCTTAATATTAATAATATTTTATTGGATTAGTAGTGCCGCTAAATTTAAATACACTTATGGATTTATTATTTCCTAAGAAGCTTTCAATTTTCTTTTTTACTGCATCTAAGGAAAAAATTTCGGTTTCATAGTGACCGGCATCTATTAAAAGAATTTTGCCTTCAGCTTTCTGAAAAACGTGATATTTAATGTCCGCTGTTATAAAAGAGTCCGCCTGAGCGTTTATTGCAGCAGCTAATAAATCCGAACCGCTGCCTCCACAAACAGCTACTTTTTTTATTTTTTTGTTTTTATTGCTGCAATATCGAAATGATTTCAGCTTGAGATTAATTGCCACGTAATCTAAAAACTCATCTACAGTTAACTCCTTTTCTAATTGTCCAATTGCTCCCATTCCGTAGTTGACATTCTTATTTTTAAGTAAATATACGTCGTAAGCCGGCTCTTCATAAGGATGAGCGTTTAACACAGCAGAAATTACCGCATTCAAATTCCAAGAATCGACAATAAATTCTAATTTAAGTTCGTCAACTTTTTCGTAAGTGTTTTTTTTGCCGATTGTTGGATTAGATTTTGCGGAGCCTTTAAATGTGCCTATGCCTTTAGACCTAAAACTGCAATTATCATATTCCCCAATAGTACCCGCACCAGCATTAAATGCAGCATAAGCTACTTCTTCTGCTTTATCTAATGGGACAAAAACTGCGACTTTAAATTGGTTGGCTTCTTGATTTTCCAAAAAGTCGATATTCTTAAGCTTTAGTTTTTTAGCTAATGCAAATGAAACCCCATCCTTAGTGAAATCTAAGTTTGTATGGGCAGAGTAAACAGTTATATTATTTATTATGATTGATTCAATTAGTTTAGATGTTGGGTCGTCTTGAATATTGATTTTTTTTAATGGAAGGAATATTAAAGGATGATGAGTAAAAATAAAGTTACATTTTTTGTTTATGGCTTCTTGCAGAACCTCGTTATTGAGCTCTAAGCAAAGCATTATGTTTTTTAACTTTGCATTTTTAGAGCCTACTTGAAGGCCTACATTATCTTTATCCCATGCTGCACCAGGCGGTGCCCATTTTTCGAGGTATTTTGCCAAATCTCCTGTGGTCATATATAAAAAAAATGCACTCCTTAAAATCTTGGGAGTGCATTTATTCGTTCAAACTTTTGACTGCTTGAGAATTTCTCTTCTCTTCCTCTGAAAGTGTTTTTAATCTCATATTTTAGTGTACAAATATATACTTTTGGCAAGTTATCTACAAGAGCATAAATTTTAGCAGATTATTATAATGGCTCCGACCATCTGTTATCTTCTTTTATAAGGTTAATTAATTCATCAACTGCATCTTCTGAGGGAACATTTCTTTTAACTATTTCTTTACCTCGATACAAGGTAATTCTATTAGGTCCTGAGCCAACATATCCATAGTCTGCATCAGCCATTTCGCCTGGACCATTAACAATACAGCCCATAATGGCTATTTTAACTCCTTTAAGATGTTCTGTTCGCCGCCTAATTTTATTTGTTATTTCAACTAAATCGAAAAGTGTACGTCCGCAAGAAGGGCATGCAATATATTCAGTTTTTGAAATCCTTGTCCTAGTAGCCTGTAAAATACCAAATAATGTTCTGTTAATGAATTCATGCATATTTGCTTTTTCGTTATTTGGCATAGTTAGCCAAAGGCCATCTCCAAAGCCGTCGATTAAAAGTGCTCCAAAATCTGTAGAAGCATATAATAATAGTTCCTCGTTATTTACATCTCGATATTCTCTTTTTATTATTACAGGATTTCTAATTTGATTTTTATAATTTTCAAAAAATATTCTTCTTTGTTCGGCCATACCGTGTTTGTTAGAAGTAGTAACCACAAATACAACAGTGGGATTATTTTTAATTTTTCGAATTGACTGTGAAAATACATCTTCAATTTTAATTTCTACAAAGTTTAACACAAAAGAATGATTGGTTGAGTTGTTAAAATTTTCCACTGACTGGAAGTAAGGGAAACCAGCAGATTTATTTTTTAGCGAGTCCCAGTAGTCAAAATCATAAATAACCTTTATGCTGTTAGGCGGGTCGAAAGGCAGTGGATGTTTGCCTAAATAAAGTAAATCAGCTGAGATTTCATTTATGCTCCATTTATCTGTTTGCTGGTTATAATTCAGTCCTACTGATTTTAATCCATCGTAACTTTTAATTCCAGTTGAAGAAAAGTCGGCAACCACTTTTGGAACTGTGGCTCCTCCTATGCCTGCAACTTCAAACGTAGAAAATTTTTCGTAATTAAATGGGTCTTTAGGTGATTCATCAATATGGGGTATTTCTTTATGGGGAGTTCTTTCCGTGTAACGGTTAGAAAGGAGTATTGCCACTGGAGGTTCATGTTCAGGTTCTTCAGTAAGTGAAACTCTAATTGTGTCCCCGATGCCATCTTCTAATAAAGTACCAATACCGACAGATGATTTTATTCTTCCATCTTCGCCATCGCCTGCTTCAGTTACACCTAGATGAATAGGATAATTCATCCCTTCTTCTTCCATTTTTTGGACTAACAATCTATACGCTTGAACCATTACCTGTGGATTGCTCGACTTCATTGAAAAAACAATATTATAGTAATTATAATCTTCACAAATACGAGCAAACTCAAGTGCAGATTCAACCATTCCCAATGGGGTATCGCCATATCGGCTCATAATTCTATCAGATAATGAACCATGATTTGTACCAATACGCATTGCCGTACC
Organism: Melioribacteraceae bacterium 4301-Me; assembly: GCA_041538185.1. NCBI lineage: Bacteria > Pseudomonadati > Ignavibacteriota > Ignavibacteria > Ignavibacteriales > Melioribacteraceae > Pyranulibacter > Pyranulibacter aquaticus. Next base: position 71,370 of record JBGORM010000002.1, read on the forward strand.
GTACTCTTTACAGATTTTTATTAAAGGAACAAATTTTTCTCTAATTCTTTCCAGTTCAGTGTTGTATTCTTTGTCAGTATATTCAATAATTTGAAATTTCTTTTTATCGGCGTAATTACCGGGATTAATTCTAACTTTTTCTACAATTCTTGCAGCTATTTCAGCAGCGTTTGGTGTAAAATGTATATCGGCAATTATTGGCGTTTTATAACCGCGTAATCTTAGTTCTTTTTTAATATTTTCAAGATTTTTAGCTTCATTTAGGCTTGGTGCTGTAATTCTAATATAATCACAACCTGCTTTAATCATACGAATTGACTGCTCAACTGTAGCTTTAGTGTCCATCGTATTAGTGGTGGTCATCGATTGAATTCTTATGGGGTTATTTCCACCTAAGGGGACATCGCCTATAAATACCTCTCTTGTTTTGTATCTGGAATATTTTGTAAGGCTGTTGCAATATTTTTTAATTGTTTCTAGTACCATGTTTTGAAGATAAAACTTTCACAAATAAAAATAAAAAACAAACGTCATAAGCTTAATTATTTAATAAATGAATAAAAGTAGAAACAAACTCAGCGGCGTTAGTGGGACTTTGAGCGGTTACGATTTTATTGGTATCTATGTAAACAGGTGTATCGATATATTCAATGCCTTCTTTTTCAAGTTCATTTTTATCTTCAACAAAGCAAGTAGCTTTTTGTTTTATTAAACCTGCTTTGGCTAAAATTATAGGCGCACTACAAATTGCACCTATAATTTTTTTCGCTGCAAAAAATTTTCGAGCTACGTTGTGAAGAGATTTATTAGTCCAATACCTTTTTACACCGTTGCCGCCTATAAAAATTATACCCCCAAAATTTGATTCGTGAATATTATATAAAGATACATCGTTTTTGACTTTCAGGCTCGAAGCACCTTTACAAACCGTGTTGGCATCAGAAGCGATAAAAATCTTTATATTTGCTCTTTGAAGCTGTGATGAAATAATTAAATATTCCTGTTCATTAAAATCTTGAGCAGGAAGTATTAGTAAGATGCTTTTTTTAGTCAAAAACTCAATGCCCATTATGATTCTTAAACTTAATTACAAATATATAACTTTGTTACTAATTTTGTGGTAAGCCGTTGGTAATTAATATTTCAGATTTCATTTGTTATCTTTAAAACCCCTTTTTAATTGGAGTTGACTCGATGCGTATTTTAGAATCTAAAATTGACGAAATAAGAACAGCAGCAGATATTGTAGATATAATTTCAGCTTATGTACAACTAAAAAAAAGAGGTAAAAATTTTGTTGGACTTTGTCCATTTCATTCAGAAAAGACGCCGTCGTTTACAGTAAGCAGCGAAAAGCAAATTTATAAGTGCTTTGGATGTGGAGCCAGTGGTAACGTTTTTAATTTCTTAATGGAATTTAAAAACATATCATTTATTGAGGCAGTGCAGGAAATAGCCGAACAGCTTGGCATTTCAGTTAAATACGAAAAAGCACCATTAGCTGAACAAGAATACGAAGTAGAAGAGCTTTATGAAATAAATCTGTCAGCTGCCAAGTTTTTCTCCGACTTTTTATTAAAAAGTAATGAAGGAGAAATAGCCAGAGAATATTTAAAAAAACGAAATATTAAGCCACAGACACAAAAAATTTTTGGATTAGGGTATGCACCAAACGGATGGGATAACTTTTTACAATTTGCTAAATCAAATAAAATTAACTTACAAAAAGCAAAACTGCTTGGCTTAATCGATACTAACGAAAGAGGTGAATATTACGATAAGTTCAGAGACAGAATTATTTTCCCAATTTTTTCTCCTAATGGAAGAGTTATTGCTTTTGGCGGAAGGATATTAGAAAGCAAAGAAAACGCTGCAAAATATCTTAACTCACCCGAATCACAAGTTTATATTAAACGGCGTTCACTTTATGGACTTTATCATTCAAAAGAAGAAATTCGAAAGCTCGACAAAGCAATTTTAGTTGAAGGATATTTTGATTTAATTTCACTCTATCAAAATGGAATTAAAAATGTTGTCGCTTCTTCTGGTACCTCACTAACTGAAGAACAAGTTCAACTCCTCTCTCGCTTTACAAAAAATATTATTGTTTTGTTTGATGCTGATACAGCGGGACAAAAAGCATCGCTGCGCAGCATCGAAATACTATTGAAATATGATTTCGATGTGAAGGTCGTAAGCTTACCTTCTGGTGAAGACCCGGATTCGTTTGTCCAAAATGCCGGCAAAGGTAAATTTGAAGAAATGATTTCATCAGCAAAAAATTTTTTAGAATACCAAGCTCTACAGTATGAATTAGCTGGAATGTTTGAAGAACCATCCGAACAAACTAAAGCAATACGAGAACTCGTTAAAACTCTTTCTTTTATTAATGATGAACTGAAACGTAATTTATTTATTAAATCAATTGCTAAGAAGTTTAACCTGAGAGAAAAGTTAATTGAGACTGAATTGAATCAAATACTCCAGATGCAAAAGCAAAAGCCATCAACAGTTAAACAAATTCCTTCAGAAAGAGGTGTTTCTGGAAATAATATTAGTTTTAAAATTATCTCAAAAAGCAATCCTTATGAAAAAGAAATGATAAGATTAATCTACAGCGGCAATGAAGAGATAGTGCGATTTATTTTAGAAAATGTGGATTACAACGATTTTGAAAGCCATGAGTACCGAAAGCTTGCTTCAATTGTAGTGGAAAACTTAAATGAAAATAAAATTTCACCTTCTGTTCTTATAGAAAAAATTGAAGACGATAATCTGAAAGATTTCGTTATTAAACTTCTTTTTGAAGATGAACAAATAAGTAAAAAATGGGATGAACTTTCATTTAATGGTAAAATTGAAAAAGATACACTCTTATACGCTGAAAATGTTGTACGTGGTTATAAAATTTTTCAAATCGATGAAAAAATTAAATTAAATAACAAATTAATTGAACAAGCAAGCGACGAAAAAGATAAAATAAATCTTTTGAAAAAAAACAAAGAACTCTTGGAAGCAAAAAGAATACTCAACAACAAAAATTCATCTTGATATTGCCATTGAAAGAAAGTGTAAAAAGCTGCAGACTATTTTTTCATGATTTATAAAAATAGAAAGGCAAAACATGGAATACAATCCAACTATTTATGAAATAAATACTAGGGTATGGATAAGGAAATTTGATAATATTAATTCTAATAGGAAATCGAATGACTCTGCAAGTAAAGTTAAATTACAGGAAACAAATTTTAAGAACATTCCCTTCTCTTATTGGGAACATTTGAAAAAATTAGGAATCGACTATGTGTGGCTTATGGGAGTTTGGAAAACATGCCCTTCTACAATTGAGAAGTATTGTTTTGAAGAAGATTTGAAAAACAGTTACACACGAGCGTTGAAGGATTGGAAAAAAGAAGATATAGCGGGTTCGCCTTTTGCAATAGATAAGTATGAAATTAATCCTTTACTTGGCAGCAAAGAAGATTTATTAGAATTGAAAAAGGCATTAAATAAAGCAGGATTAAAATTAATACTTGATTTTGTCGCAAATCATTTTAGTGTGGACAGCTATCTAACCATAGAAAAGCCCTGGCTTTTTTTGAAAGCAACTGAAAACAACTTTCAAAATGATCCGCATACTTTTTTCAAAGCTCATGATGGTAGCATTTATGCACATGGGCGTGATCCTTTTTTCCCCGCGTGGCAGGATACAATACAAGTTAATTATTTTAATTCCGATGCAAGACGTTTTATGATAGATACTTTAATTGATCTTACCAAAATATGTGATGGGGTTAGATGTGATATGGCAATTCTTGCTCTCAATAATGTTTTTTCAAATACTTGGGCAGGTGTGATAGAAGAAAAAAATAAAAATTCATATGAAGAATTTTGGAAAGAGGCTATTGATAAAACAAAAAAAGTAAGACGAGATTTTTTATTTATTGCAGAAGCATATTGGGATTTAGAATGGCAGCTTCAAAATCTTGGCTTTGATTATACTTACGATAAAAAATTAACTGACAGACTGAAAATAGGTGATGTCAGTGAAATTTATGGTCATTTACTTGCTGATAGGGATTATCAATTAAAATCAGTTCGGTTTATTGAAAATCACGACGAAGAGCGTGCAGTAACTGCTTTAGGCAGGGAACGTTCCAAAGCTGCAGCTGTAATAATAAGCACTATTCAAGGCATGCGGTTTTATTACGATGGTCAGTTTGAAGGGAAAAAAATTAAACTTCCTGTCCAGCTCAATCGAGAGCCAGTCGAAGAAATTGACCTTTCGTTAAAACAATTTTATGAAAAACTGCTTTTAATAACAAAAGAAGAAATCTTTAGAAAGGGTAGTTGGAAAATTCTTACTCCGATTTCATCTTGGGACGGCAACGAATCTTATAAAAATATATTAGCATGGGAATGGAAAAGGAATAATGATAATCGACTAGTAGTTGTGAATTATTCAAACGTTACCTCAACATGTAGAATTAAATTAGATGTAAAAGGATTTCCAGAAGAATTTATTATTACTGATTTGTTAAACGACCAGAATTATACAAGATCTGCTGAAGAGGTTTATCATTCCGGTTTGTATATTGAATTGAAACCTTTTCACAGTCATATTTTTTCTTACTAATAAAGTGGATAATTTAACTAACAACTTGCTAAAATATGCACAGGTTGTTTTCCCGCAACCCTTTAGAAATCTCTTTACTTATTTAATACCAGACGAATTATTAGGGTTAGTAAAAGTTGGCGTGCGCGTGGTTGTCCCTTTTGGCAAACGTACTCTTACTGGCTTTGTTGTTGCTTTAACTAATTCTACCGAAGTGAAAGAGAAAATAAAACCAATTAAAGATGTTCTGGATGAAAAACCAATTTTTGATGAGAAGGCTTTGAAATTTTATGAATGGATTTCTGAATATTATATCAGCTCTTTGGGAGAAGCATTAAGAAACTCCGTTCCTTATGGGACAGAAGTTGAATCAAAAAAGAAAGTAGTTGCAGATAAAATTATTTGTCGGAAGCTGTTTGACTCAGAAAAAAGAAAAGATTCCTTAAAAGCAAAAGTGTTAAGTAAATTAATGGATAAAGAAATTAATTCAGTCTCCCAAATACAAAAAGCCGTTAAAAATAAAAATATCTATTCAGTTCTTCGTTCCCTAGAAAAATTGGGTGCAGTAAGTATAATTGACGATGTTATTCCTCAACGTGTTAAAGAAAAAAAAATAAAGCATGTTTCACTTGCAAAATCTATAGATGAAATTTACAATACAATACCTGAGTTAGAAAGAAAGTCACCTAAACAAATAGTTATTTTATTAGAATTAATTTCACAAAAAGAAAAAGAAATACCTTTACAGCAGTTAATTAAAAAAACTAATACAAACTATTCGGTAATTAATTCGTTAGTAAAAAAAGGATTTATATCAATATACGAAAAGCGGGTTGAAAGGGTTTACTCTGAAATTTATACAGAAAAAAGTAAAGAGATACAATTAAGTGAGAGACAAAAATACATTATTGATAAAATTGGAAATAGAATATCTTCATCAGAATTCGAATCATTTTTACTCCACGGTATTACAGGCAGCGGCAAGACCCAAGTTTACATTGAACTTTCTAAAATTGCACTTTCAAAGGGTAAAGATATTATAATACTAGTACCCGAAATCTCTCTAACACCTCAAATAACTGCGAGGTTTTTTAATCATTTCGGAGATAAAGTTACAGTTATACATAGCAGATTATCTTTAGGTGAAAGATACGATGCCTGGCGTGGTATTATTAATGGTAAATTTAAAATTGTAATTGGTGCTCGTTCAGCTTTATTTGCTCCATTAAAGAATTTAGGACTTATAGTTGTAGATGAAGAACACGATCAAAGCTATAAACAGCAGGAAATGATTCCCAAATATCATGCACGCGATGCAGCAATTGTTCTTGCTAAACTTAATAATTGCCCAGTTGTCCTAGGCTCGGCTACACCATCTATCGAGAGTATGTACAATGCATTAACCGGCAAATTTACTTTGTTAGAACTGCCGGAAAGAATTGATAATGCTAAACTTCCTATAATACGACTTGTTGATGTAACAATTGAAAAAAAGAAAAAGCAAATGGAGAATATTTTTTCGCGGATTTTATTGAATGAAATAATAGAAAGATTGGGGAAAAAAGAAGGGGTAATAATACTCCAAAATAGAAGGGGTTTTGCTACTCAGGTCTTTTGTGGAGATTGTGGTGAAGTAATAATTTGTCCTAATTGCTCAGTTTCTATGGTGCATCATATTAATAAAAATGTTTTAAAGTGCCATTATTGTGGTACTACCGTACCGGTTCCTAAGGCATGTCCAGTCTGCGGCTCTATTGCATTGAAGTTTTTTGGAACAGGTACTCAACGTGTTGAAGATGAATTAGGTTTCTACCTTCCAAATGTTAAAATAGAAAGGATAGACTCGGACACTATAGACCGAAAGGGAAAATTAAGTGAAATACTTAACCGATTTGCAAAAGGAGAAGTCCAAATACTTGTTGGTACACAAATGGTCTCGAAAGGACTTGATTTTGCCAATGTTACTTTAGTTGGAGTTATATCTGCTGAAACTACTTTATGGCTGCCCGATTTTAGAGCGGATGAAAGGACATTTCAACTATTAACTCAAGTAGCTGGACGCTCTGGAAGAAGCAAGTCCGAAGGTGAGGTGATTATCCAAACTCAAAACCATAAACATTTTGTGCTTCAGAAAGTATTGATGAACGACTATAAAGGTTTTTACGAAAATGAAATTAAACTCCGGTTACAAGGTGAGTATCCCCCTTTTACACGCTTAGCTTTAGTTGAAATGAAAGATGAAAATGAAAAACGTTTAAAAGCAGCCATTAATGAATTCTTTGAATTGCTTAAAAAGTATAAAAAGGGAATAAAGCTGACACCTCCCCATGAAGCAGTAATATATAAGATTAAAGGCAGCTACCGCTACCAGATAATCTTAAAATGTGATAAGAAAATTGATTCATCAGGTAAATTAATGAGGACTGCCTTACTGAACTCCTACGTTGAATATATTCAAAAAAGCAAGTTCAAAGATATAAGACCTATTATTGATGTTGATCCACAATCTATAATTTGACGAAAGAAAAAATTTACTAAGTTTTATTATCTTCAAAAGTAATCTTAAAATATGTTGGTTTGTGACAAAACAAGATAAAAGCATAACAAGTAAAAAGTATTTTATTCTTAATAAGCCGTACGGCTACCTCTCTCAATTTACTGACAAATATGGTAACTTGACTTTGTCTCATCTTTTCAGCTTTCCTAAAAATGTTTATCCTATCGGCAGATTAGATAAGGACAGTGAGGGCCTGCTTATTTTATCTAACGATAAAAAATTAGTAAACTTTCTGTTGAATCCAAAAAACAAACACGAAAGAGAATATTTTGTACAAGTTGAAGGTGTTCCCACAAGACAAGCTTTAGACAAATTAGAAAGCGGTGTGTTTATTCAAGAAAGAATAACATTGCCGGCAAAAGTAAAACTAATTAAAGAGCCTAATTTTCCGCCGCGAATCCCTCCTATAAGAAAAAGAAAGAATATTCCCACCAGCTGGCTCTCAATAACCTTGATTGAAGGGAAAAATAGACAGGTAAGAAAAATGACGGCTGCAGTAGGGTATCCTACACTAAGACTTGTAAGGGTAAGAATAAAAAACATAAAATTAGGCAATCTTAAACCCGGAGAAGCGAGAGAATTAACATTAGATGAAATAAAAGGATTGTGGCAATGAGAAAAATGTGTTTTAGCAACGTTGTATTGCGAAAACAAATTAAGTGCTAATGTGGTAAGTAAATGTAACAACAAATTTTTCAATTCAGATTTGCAATTTTTCTAAAAATTTTTATAATAGAAAAGATTTGGAGATTTATTATGCAAAACCATCGTGTGACCGCGTTTGGTGAGATACTTTTTGATGTTTATCATAATTACAAAAAGTTAGGCGGTGCACCATTCAACTTTATCTATCACATAAAAAAAATAATTGGAACCGGAAACTTAATCACTAAGGTCGGTAATGATGAGAATGGAAAGGAGATAATAAACTTTCTTAAAAAAAATAATTTTTCAACCGAGTACATTCAAATTGACAAAGAGTATCCTACCGGTATGGTTAAGGTAGAACTTTCGGAAAATAAGATACCAGAATTTCAGATTTTCAGTCCAGCTGCATGGGATTTTATAGAAAATAATGAATCGATAGAAAAATTAGTAAATGAACAAACGGATATACTTTATTTTGGAACGCTTGCTCAAAGGAGTGAAGTTTCTAAAAAAACGCTGTCAAGTTTTTTTGGCAGAGAAATAAAATATTTCTGTGATCTTAATCTTCGTCAAAATTTTTATTCAAAAGAAATTATAGAGAATGCATTAAAGGTAGCTGATCTTTTCAAAGTTAATCTTGATGAACTAAACATAATCATGCGTTTTTTAATTGAAAAAGAATTAGGCATAGAAGAAGCAGTTGAAGTGATTATGAACCAGTATGATATAACAATGATGTGTGTTACTATGGGTGAAGAAGGCGCCTATCTTGCAAATAAAAATGAGTTCAATAGAGATAAACAGCCTCGTCAAAAAGGTGAACTTGTTGATACTGTAGGTGCAGGTGATGCTTATGCAGCTATAATGTGTTTAGGTTATTTACAGAATCTGCCTGTTCATAAAATTAATGCGTTAGCATTAGAATTTGCTTCCGAAATATGTGGTATAGAAGGTGCTCTCCCATCAAGTGACTATTTCTATAAAAAATATAAAAGAGAATTAAATGGTGAATAACAACAAAAAATTATATGTACAGCTTTATAATATACACGGTTTAATTAGAGGCCACGATCTTGAGTTGGGTCGCGATTCAGATACTGGCGGGCAGACAAAATACGTCTTAGAAATGGCAAAATTCTTAAGCAAGCGTGAAGAAATTGATTCCGTGGAAATTGTAACAAGATTTATTAATGACAAAGCTGTATCCTCAGATTATTCAAAAAGGGAAGAAGCAGTAAATGAAAAGCTCAAAATTGTTCGTATAGGTTGTGGCGGTTCAAAATATATTAGAAAAGAATTACTTTGGAATCACCTCGAAGAGTTCGTTGATAAGTCAATTAAGTATATAAAATCAAAAGGAAAACTTCCTGATATTATTCACAGTCATTATGCTGATGCTGGATTTGTCTGTACAGAGCTTACAAAATTTTTTGGTATTCCTTTTGTCCACACTGGTCACTCTCTGGGCATCAATAAGTATAACAATTTAATTAAACAGGGCTTAGCAAAAGAAGAAATTGAAAAAAGATACAAAATGAGTATAAGAATTGAAGCTGAAGAATCAGTTCTATTTTTTGCCGATAAAATAATTACAAGCACTAATCAAGAAATAACTGAACAATACGGTTTATATAAAAATTTTAGCCCGGATAAATTTGTAGTAATTCCGCCTAGTATTGATTTAGAAAAGTTTCATCCTTTTAACCAAAGCAGAGAGTGGGATGAAGAGTCAGAAAAAATACGTAGTGGTATCAGAAAAGAACTGTGGAAGTTTTTTACTAACATGAATAAGCCGATTATATTAGCATTATGCAGGCCAGAAAAGAGGAAAAATATTTCTGGTTTAATTCAAGCCTATGGAGAAAGTGAAGAACTTCAGGAATTAGCTAATCTTGCAATTTTTGCTGGAATAAGAAAAGATATTTCTCAGATGCCAGAGCTCGAAAGAGAAGTTCTAACTGAGATGTTGTTGATGCTGGATAAGTATAATCTTTACGGTAAAATGGCTATACCAAAGCGTCACGATTTTGAACATGAGGTTCCGGAACTTTATAGAATAGCTGCTGAAACTGGTGGTGTATTTGTAAACTCTGCTTTTAATGAACCTTTCGGTTTAACTTTAATTGAAGCGGCAGCAAGCGGCTTACCTGTAGTTGCTACAGACGATGGAGGACCGCGCGATATTATTGCTAATCTTAAAAATGGTGAACTTGTTGATGTTTCTGATCACAGAAATATTTCTAATGCGATAAAAAAAATACTTTACGATAAAAGCTTATGGGAGACTTACTCTTCAAATGGAATTTTAAATATCAAGAAGTTCTATTCTTGGGAAGCTCATATTGAAAAGTATGTAAATGTTATACAAGAACTAAATTCGAAAAGCGGTAATAATCGTAAGACTTTTATTGAAACAGGCAAAAGATTTTTCAACTTTAAAAAGATGATGGTTTTTGATATTGATAACACTTTATTTGGTGACGAGGAATCATTACAACAACTAAAGGAAATTTTAATATCAATGCACCATTCAATTGGATTCGGTGTTGCAACCGGTAGAACTATCGATTCTGCTCGAGAAGTTTTGTTGTTAAATAATTTTATTTTGCCTGATTTTATTATTGCTTCAGTTGGTTCTGAAATTTATTACAGAAGTAACAACGATTATATCTATGGAACTGGTTGGGATTCTCATATTTCTAATCAATGGAAAAGAGATGAAATACTAAAGCTTCTTTCTTATATTGATTTCGTAACACCACAAGAAGAATCTGTGCAACGTAAATTCAAATTAAGTTATTATATTGACTTAGAAAAAGGGAGCCTGGATTTAATAAAAAGAATTTTCATTGATAATAAAATCAAAGCTAATTTAATTTTAAGTCACAACTCGCTATTAGATATTTTACCTGCGCGTGCAAGTAAAGGCCGTGCCGTGCGCTATTTAAGTTACAGATGGAACATACCGTACGAGTCAATTTTAGTGGCTGGCGATTCTGGAAATGACGAGGATATGCTGCGCGGCGAACTGCTTGGTGTTGTAGTGGCTAATCACGCACCTGAACTTTTGAAGTTAAAAGGCAGAAGAAAAATCTTCTTTTCAGATAAAAGCTATGCTGCAGGTATAATTGATGGCATTAAATACTATAATTTTTTAGATAAGGAGTAACGTAATGATTGATTCCTTTCAAACATTTGTGGAACAAAATGAGCTTATATTTTATGATTACTTTAAATACATTTCAACACAGCCCAAAAAGATGCTCGTCAGCGGCGAGATTCAAAAAATGTTCGATGAATTTATTAAAACTAATAACAACTACTCATCACAAGACAAACTCAAGAGCATAATTGCTAAAATTGAAGAATCGGTTTCATTAGATCATACTATGTACTTAGAAGTAAGGCAGAAAATAGCCTCATCAAATTTTTATCGAGTAAACTTAGAAGAAAGAATTATAAACAATTCCGAACCATCAGAATTTCTTGAAGCAAAAGAATTTCTTGTACGCCCAGGTTCAATTAGTGATACAATTACCCTGAATTTCAAACCTTTTAACGATAAAACTCCAGCGGTAAGGGATATAAAAAGTATTGGCTCTGGTGTAGAGTACTTAAACAGGTACCTTTCAAGCATGATGTTTAATGAAGTAGAAAAATGGCAAAACATTTTGTTTGATTTTATTAGAGTACATAAGTATGAGAATCAACAATTAATACTGAATGATAGAATAAAAAACATACAGCATTTAAATGAGCAAATAAACATTGCAGTCCAAGAATTATCCGAATTAAAAAAAGAGACTCCTTTTGAAAATGTATGTCACAGATTACAAGAACTTGGCTTTGAAAAGGGTCTTGGCAAAGATGTTGCTGAAATAATAGATAAACTTAAATTACTCTACCAATTATTAAATTCGCCCGACCATGAGTCGCTAAGAAAATTTATTTCTTCTATCCCAATGATTTTTAAGATTGCTATAATTTCTCCACATGGTTTTTTTGCGCAACAAAATGTTTTAGGAAAACCTGATACAGGCGGACAAGTAGTCTATATATTAGACCAAGTTAAAGCGCTTGAAAAGTCATTATTGGAATCTGCTAAACTTTCTGGCCTCGATTCTATTCAACCTAAAATAGTTGTTTTAACCAGACTAATTCCCAATTCGGAAGGTACCACTTGTAATAAACGAATAGAAAAGATAAATGGCACGAAAAATTCATGGATATTACGTGTTCCATTTATCGATAAAAATAATAAGATTGTTAATGACTGGATTTCCAGATTTAAAGTTTGGCCTTATTTGGAAAGGTTTGCTGAACAAGCTTACATTGAACTGATGGCAGAATTTAATGGTAGGCCGGATTTAATTATAGGCAATTACTCTGATGGCAATCTTGTTTCTTTCCTCCTTTCTAAAAAATTTAAAGTTACTCAATGTTGTATTGCACACGCTTTAGAAAAAAGTAAATATCTTTACAGTGCGTTGTATTGGTTCGATTTGGAAAATCAATATAATTTTTCTATTCAGTTTACTTCGGATTTAATTACAATTAATTCTGCTGATTTTTTAATAACCTCATCGTTCCAAGAAATTGCGGGTACGGAAAATTCAATTGGTCAATATGAATCGTACAAACATTTTACAATGCCAGGCTTATATCGTGTAATTAACGGCGTTAATCCTTTCCATACTAAATTTAACATAGTTTCACCTGGTGTTAATGAAAAAATCTTTTTTTCATACAAGAAAAAGGAAAAGAGGTTAAGTAAAAATTCTGTATTGTTACGACAACTACTCTTCGAAAATATTGAAGCAGCAAATGTAATAGGTAGTTTAAAAGAACCAGATAAGACTCCATTATTTTCTATGGCAAGATTAGACCGCATTAAAAATTTGACTTCTTTAGTAAAGTGGTTTGGAGAAAGCAAAGAATTACAAGAACTGTGTAATTTAATAATTGTTTCCGGTAAAATAGATCAATCGCTGTCAAACGATGATGAAGAAAAAGAGCAAATTACATTAATGCACAATTTGATTAATAAATATAAGTTGAGCGATAAGATTAGATGGATAGGAAAATTGTTTAATAAAGATGAAACTGGGGAAATTTATAGAATTATTGCAGATAAAAAAGGAATATTTATTCAACCTGCATTATTCGAAGGATTTGGCCTGACAGTTCTCGAAGCTATGTCGTCAGGTCTGCCAGTATTTGCTACCAAATATGGCGGTCCTTTAGAAATAATTCAAAATAAACAAAATGGATTCCATATTGACCCAATCAATCAATTGGAAACTACTAATAAAATTTTAGACTTTGTTAGAGAGATAAAAAAGGATCCGTCTCAGTGGGAATTTATTTCAAAAAATGCGATAAACAGAGTAAATGAAAAATACAACTGGAAATTGTATTCACAGAAATTAATCTCACTTGCTAAAATTTACGGCTTTTGGAAATACGCAACAAATATTCAAAGGGCTGATATGGAAGCTTACTTAGATTTGATTTATCATACAATTTTTAAACCTCGTGCGAAAAAACTGGAAAGTTGAGCTTACATGTTCAATTTAAAAGTTGATGAACTTTTTGCTTGTATATTTAATTGCACAAAACAGATATTTGCTTTTCTTCTTTCCCAATGAATTTTTTGGATTAAAAATAACACATGTTATTACACAGGCTGTACGGTCGAGCTCTCCTTCAACCACATATGTGTTTAACAGCATGGTAAAAAAACAGATGATTATTACTCGTGTTACCGATGCTTGGGCTGGAGAGACCCAGCCACTACAACGGTGAACAATCGCATTAAACCAAATTTGGCTAAGATCAGTTCGTAGAAGGGATTTGATAGAATCTTTGAAATCAAAAGAGGAGATATAAGGTAATAAGTTTTAGTTTTTCGGATTAGTCAGAGTTACTAAGGTTTAGAAGAAAAAGATAAGGTCAAAAAACCTAATTCTTGAGTTTGACTCGTTTTAGCCAAAGGCTAATGAGCCTATGGCTCAATAGTTTATGACCTTAGTAACAAATTAAATCCTTGAAGCTATTTATACCTTATTACCTTATGGTAACCTCAAAAATAGTTTTGAGAAAATACTAATTAAGATTGTTGGATGGTAGTTAACTTTTACAGATAGAACCAAGGGAGTTTACAGTTCATATTTAACCCAAATCTTGCATGTACCCTCTGACTAAGGCTCAGGTAAGCCTTTGCTTACAAGAATAACAGTAGAAAAAACAAAGCTTGTTGATGTTAACCCAAATAGCAAAACATTGAATACCATCATTTTACGTATCTGCCTTCGGCGAAAAATTTATTTCTTTTTTGGGATTAATCTGTTAAGTAGTGCGCAGTGAGGCAGTAAAAAGAATATTCTAGTCTGATGTTAAGTTTCTTGTTCAAGTTAAATAATTATTTTTTAATGCCAATTTTCAAATAAAGAGGCCAAGTTAATTCCTTTTCCGCTTCGGGCGGGTCCCAAACTTTATATACCTCATCTTTAATTAAATCTATGGGGTTAAGATTATTTTTTTCTTTATAAATTTGAGTAGCCGACCACGATTCTAAGTAACCGAATAACTGCTCACAGTTCCAATGAGTTTTTATTATAAAACTGGGAGGTCTAATTTCTTCAAACTCGTTTGACATGTCAAATGGGAATGGAATGCTTTCGTATCTTGTATCAACATGCTTTCTTTCAGGCGGCCAATATTTACCAACAATATTATTGTAGAAATTGTCAATTATATGCTCAATTTTTGAATCGGATATAAAATTTGTGTAAATAAAAATGGCAATTATACCATTAGGTTTTAAGATTCTTTTTGCTTCGTTAAAAAATTTTTCTATATCAAACCAATGAAGAGCTTGTGCAACGGTTATTAAGTCAAAATAATCATTTGGAAAATCTGTTTTTTCTGCAGTAGATAATTTGTACTCAACATTGGGGCGTGCCTTTGCATTTTGTAACTGCTTTTGGCTTGCGTCAATTGCTTTAACAGATTCAAAGAATTCTGCTAAACTAACGGCAGCCTGTCCATTGCCTGTTGCACAATCCAATGCAATTTTTTTCGAAGGAGTAATTGATGCAAGATATTCAAATAATTCACGTGGGTATGTAGGACGGTTAACTGAATATATATTTGCTTGTTTTGAAAAGTAGTCTTTAAATAGCATTTTTTAGTAAAATAATATTTTAGCGCTAAGAAAAAATGTGTCTAAAAATCTTCATCTAAAGTATTGGGGCTGCTCAAAAATTTTTCTGGACATACTTACACCAAACATTTTTTTAAATCATTACTTTTGAGACAGCCCTTGCAGTTTTGCTAAATGCAGTAAGTGTAATTAACATTTTTACTGGATTATAGCTCACATGATAGTTAGATATATAACTCACTAATACTAAAGTAATACTTTACCTTATAAAATTATGCACCGGCAAATGCTCTTAAAAACGGGATGGATTTACCAATAAAGAAAAATACAATACTGAATCCTAACCAAACAGCAAACACCATCACAACATATTTAGTTACACTTGGTGATTTAAACATTTTAGCAAACCCAATTCCAATTACTGCATAAAACCAAATTGAGAAAATATCTGCCTTACCGAGTAAAAAACCGCCAAAGTTCGATTTGTCGATGTTTAAAATATCTGCAATACTTACACTTTGAAAAAATCTATTCATTGTAAAAGCAAGAATTACCATAACAATAATTTGTACTACAATTATGTAATAAGCTAAACCGTAAGCTGACATTGCAGATTTATAAGTGCCTTCACCCTTTAGTGCAAATTTAATTAAAAGGTAAAAAACTCCTGAGACTATGAAGAACATTATAAAAAAGGCAAAAGGGATGCCGATTATTGTTCCAATTAGTGCAATAGCCCCTCCTTGACCCTCACGAATAGATTCCAATCTTTCTTCTTTTTGTTGTTCTGTCATTTGACCGTTTTTAACCATTTCATCGAATTGCTTTTCAACCTGAGCCATTTGTTTTTCAAGAATCGCACTTTTAATTACTGGGTTACTCATCATAATAATGTTAGAAAGAATTGCAAAAACTATTGCAACAATAAGCGGTATAATCCAGTCGGAAGTTTTAGGCGGGAATTCCGACATTTTAGAATATGTTTTTGCAGGCTCTGTAAAAATTCCAACGAGTTTGTCCGTATGGCTTAATTCAACTTCTTCTTCTACAGGAGACATTGACGGGGTTTGGTCCTTTGTTTCTTCCATTAGGAATATCCTCCGTTTAGTGATGTGATATGTTAAATTAACAAATTTTTTTGAAAAGAGAAGAAAAATTTATAAGGTTAACAAACTGTTAACCTAAATTTTTCAC
Organism: Melioribacteraceae bacterium 4301-Me; assembly: GCA_041538185.1. Taxonomy (NCBI): domain Bacteria; kingdom Pseudomonadati; phylum Ignavibacteriota; class Ignavibacteria; order Ignavibacteriales; family Melioribacteraceae; genus Pyranulibacter; species Pyranulibacter aquaticus. The sequence continues at coordinate 87,549 of JBGORM010000002.1, forward strand.
TAAGAAAATTTCCTATTTGGCTAACTAGCTATAGCTAATTTTTTGAGTCATACGAAAAATTATGTTAGTTAAGTATATTTTATAAAATTTTACCGATTTTTTTTGAAAAAATACCGTTATGGGTAGTATGTTTTTTGAACTTGTGTTTAATGCTTTGTTGAGTTATTTATTATCTCACCTAAACAGAATTTAAATAGTCAACAATAATATTCTCCTAATGCTGAAAACAAAAAATGCAAAATTTTTTTTGACTTTGTTCCTTATACTTGAGAGCAATCGACTTACTTTCTTTTGAGAGGGAGTTAATAGTTTGTTTCGGTAACCTTTTTTCAAGATGCCGTTAAACCGCGAAGTGGTGGATTCCCATTCGTGGAGTGGTGGATGACTACACTCCGCGGGAGGATAAATAAATTAACATAACAAGAATACAGAACTTTGCGGGAAGGGAAAACACTCTCGAGAATAAATTATGAAAATTCACCACTTAGTGGTAAGTGAACCTTAATTATAGAAAGTAATAATGAGGAAGTAATGAACCTTAGTAACAAGCAAGATACCAGTATGAATTAACCTTATTACCTTATTATTGACAGTTAATCTAAGAGATATTAACAATAAAGATAATCAAAGTAGAAAGAGCAAGGAGTAAAAAGAGAATCTGAAAATAAACAAAGGTAAATAGGGGTAGAATGTAGACAAGTAACAAGTAAAGGTGAATATATAATTTTCTAATACATAAGGTGAGATTATTTGTCATTCTCACAAAAGTTTACGTTTAGACTGAAAGGCATCTGCAATTACGCACTGAATTTTTCAGAAGTTTCAAAGAATTAACTATTATTGGTTTTATGTCTACTGCAAGTAGAGTTGTTTTTTCAATAAGCTAATAAGGTTTGGTTTCTTTTTTCTTTGTTTATGTTACTAAGGTAGTAAGGAAAAGAATAAGGTATTATGGGAATTCGTTACTTCGCGGGAAGGTAAATAAATTAACATAACAAGAATACAGAACTTTGTGGAAGGGGAAAACACTCTCGAGAATAAATTATGAAAATTCACCACTTAGTGGTAAGTGAACCTTAATTATAGAAAGTAATAATGAGAAAGTAATGAACCTTAGTAACAAGCAAGATATCAGTATGAATTAACCTTATTACCTTATTATTGACAGTTAATCTAAGAGATATTAACAATAAAGATAATCAAAGTAGAAAGAGCAAGGAGTAAAAAGAGAATCTGTAAATAAACAAAGGTAAATAGGGGTAGAATGTAGGCAAGTGGCAAGTAAAGGTGAATATATAATTTTCTAATACATAAGGTGAGATTATTTGTCATTCTCACAAAAGTTTACGTTTAGACTGAAAGGCATCTGCAATTACGCAGTGAATTTTTCAGAAGTTCCTTTTAATAAAATCAATTTTCATGGAGTGGTATTAATAAATAGTAAACAATAAATTAAATTCTTAGATTGGTTTTGGAGAATAAGCATGATAGTAAGCCTTCGACAAAAAAATTATTTCTTTTTGAGATTTGATTTTATTTCTGCAATTTAGTTTACAGACTCAATAAACCATTAGACAGAGCAATTAACAATAATTATAATTATTTGTAAATTTCATTTAGAATATTTTCTTATCGAGGGAAAATGAAAACGATAATTGAACCATTCAAAATTAAATCCGTTGAGCCAATTAGATTTACGACAAAAGAAGAAAGAGTTAAAATTTTACAGGAAGCCTACTATAATCCTTTTTTTATTCACGCTGATGATGTTTTAATTGACCTTTTAACAGACAGCGGTACTTCGGCAATGAGTTCTAAACAATGGGCTGGCATTATGGATGGCGATGAAGCTTATGCTGGCTCAAAAAGTTTTTATCGTTTTGAATCTGTTGTACAAAAAATTACAGGGCATAAGTTCGTAATTCCCACTCATCAAGGCAGAGCTGCTGAAAAAATTCTTTTTTCTACTGTTTGTGGACCTGGTAAATATGTGCCTAATAACACTCACTTTGATACAACCCGCGCAAATATTGAATTCACAGGTGCTGAAGCTGTTGATTTACTAACTGAAGTCGGCAAGCACCCAGAACAACGCGCAGATTTCAAAGGAAATATGGATGTGGATAAATTGGACGATTTCATTAAAAAAGTGGGCAAAGAGAATATTCCTTTGGTAATGATAACAATCACAAATAACTCTGGCGGTGGTCAACCAGTTTCTATGCAAAATATTAAAGATGTTCGGGCTATCTGCGATAAATATGGATTGCCGTTATTTTTTGATGCATGCAGATTTGCTGAAAATGCGTACTTCATTAAAAAAAGAGAAAAAGGTTATGCTGACAAATCAATTTTAGAAATTTGCCAGGAAATGTTTTCTTATAGTGATGGTGCAACAATGAGTGCTAAGAAAGATGCGCTCGTAAATATAGGAGGCTTCCTTTCGCTAAACGATGAATCGCTGGCTGCAAATTGTAGGAACTTGTTAATTGTTACAGAGGGATTTCCTACTTATGGTGGATTAGCAGGGCGCGACCTCGAAGCTGTAGCACAAGGACTTGAAGAAGTTCTTGACGAACATTATTTGCAGTACAGAATTCGCAGTATTGAATACTTGGGTGAAAAATTATTAAATGGTGGTGTACCAATAATTGAACCGCCAGGTGGGCATGCAATTTATATTGATGCAAAAAGATTTTTGCCAAATGTTAAACCTGAACAATATCCAGGTCAATCTATTGTTTGTGAACTTTATATTGAAGGTGGAATTAGAACAGTGGAAATTGGCAGCGTAATGTTTGGCAAAAAAGATAAAACAACAGGAAAATTTATCCCTGCTATGATGGAGCTTGTGAGATTGGCAATTCCAAGAAGAGTTTACACCCAAAGCCATATCGATTATGTCGCTGAAGTTTGTCTTGAGGTTTTTAATAACCGCCACAAATTAAAAGGATATGAAATTATTTACGAAGCTCCTATGCTGCGTCATTTTACTGCTAAATTTAAACCGTTGTAGCTTGTGAAAGTAAGTTGCTTTACTTCCAAAAAATTTTTAAGAAATTGAATGGAATATATGCATGAAACTTAAGAGACTGTACTCATTTAAATCTAACAACCAAATCTGGAGAATATTAATTTCAGATACTGATAAATTACTTATTGAGACAAGAAATGTTAACTCGAAAGAAGTAATGTTCACTTGTAAGGAAATATTTTCAGGCAAATCAATATTTGAAAACTTGCAATTAGAGGAAAAATTTTGGATAGGAATTGAAGGTTTTTACAACGATGTCATAATTTTTCACAAATTTGCTAAGCCTGATATGCCTGGCCATAAAGAAATAATAGCCTTCGATAGCAGCACTCAAAACGTTTTGTGGAAAAATGAAAAATTAACTTTCCAATTTGTATTTAATAATAAGGTATATTCTTATATTCAGTTATTCGACAGTAGAGAGTTCTTTTCTTTAGATTTGTTCACAGGAGAATTAATAGAACAGTTTGGCGAAGACTATCAAAAAATTAATGAATTGAAAAAACAAGCAGAAAATAACTACCCTTATAAAGATTATCTTTTTCCGCTAAAATATGACGCTACTGCAAATGGTAATATTAAAAAAATTATTGAAACACTGCTTAGCAATATTGACATTGTCGGCGATGTTGAATATAATGTTTATAACAATTTGTTGTTAACTAATTTTTACTCTAAAACAAATGAAGAAAATTTAATGAATAAGTTTTATGCAATAGAATTAAATACTGGCAAAGAGGTTTTTTCTACTATATTAAACTCCAACTCGAACGCATTTGTACCTGATTCATTTTTTGTCTATAAAAGCTTACTGCTGATGCTAAAAGAAAAAAATGAATTACTTATTTATAATTTAAGTGAGGACAATTAGTAAAAATGGAATTATCTAAAGAAGAGAAAACAGTACTTCTTAAAGCAGCCCGCCAATCAATTGAAAGCTTATTCACAGATAAGGAATTTCCAACAACAGATTACAAAAAGTACCCTAAGTTTAAGCAAAAAGCTGGTGCTTTTGTAACTTTAACAGAGCATGGGAATTTAAGAGGCTGCATTGGGTATATTGTGTCAAACGATACTTTGTTTAACACAGTATGCAACGCTGCTATTCAAGCAGCTGAAAGTGACCCCCGCTTTCCTCCTGTTGAAGAACATGAACTTAAAGATATTCTAATAGAAATTTCTATTTTATCACCTGCTTTCCCTATGAAAAGTTACGATGAAATTCAATTAGGAAAACACGGGTTAATACTTGAAGAAAAAGGAAGGCGTGGACTTTTATTGCCTCAGGTTCCGATAGAGTATAATATGAATAAAGAACAATACTTGGATGCAATTTGTCAAAAAGCTGGTTTCCCAGCTGGTTACTGGAGAGATAAAAAATTAAATATTAGTCTTTTTACTGCAACGGTCTTTAACGAGAAAGAAATTGTGGAGGTTTGATATGAAAAGAATAAGAGAGCCTGCTGTAGCAGGTATGTTTTATCCATCCTCCCCACAAAAATTACTTGATGAAGTAAAAACTTTATTTGATTTAACCAGGTCTGAAACTAATATAGATAATATTTTAGGAATTGTTTCGCCTCACGCTGGTTATGTATATTCAGGAAAAATTGCAGCCAGCGCTTTTAATATTTTACTAAACAAAAATTATCATACGGTTATTATTATTTCACCAAGTCATAGAGAATATTTCCCCGGCATTTCTATTTATGATGGAGACGCTTATAAAACTCCTCTTGGAATCGTACCTGTCAATAAAGAAGTTAGACAAAAACTTATAGATAGCGGACAATTTATTTTTGAAGGGGTGCAAGGACATAGAGCCGAACATGCTGTTGAAGTTCAATTGCCATTCCTTCAAGTTATTCTTAAAGATTTTGAAATTGTCCCTATCGTTATGGGAGACCAAAGCAGACAATACGTTGATGAACTGTCTAAAAGTATAGCAAGTTCATTAGATGAAAAGACCCTTATTGTTGCAAGTTCAGACCTTTCGCATTTTTATTCTAAAGAGACGGCTAATATGTTAGACTCAATAGTAGAAAATCATATTAACAAGTTTGATTTTGATGGTCTGCAAAAAGACCTTGAATCGGGTAAGTGTGAAGCTTGTGGCGGAGGTGCAATTGTTGCAATGATGAAAGCTGCTTATATAGCAAGTAAGAAAAATTCTAAAGTCTTGGCAAGAGGTGATTCCGGTGATGTAACCGGGGATTTCTCAGAAGTTGTGGGTTATCTGTCGGCTGCAGTCTATTAAAAATAATTAAATAAGTGTTGACTGTTTATCCCAAAAAAGATAGAAAATTTTCTGTTGCCATTATTGGTGCGGGAAGAATTGCGCATTCTCTAATTCCTCAGTTAAAAAAAGCTGGATTAGATGTAAAAATTATTATTAGTAGAACAAACCAAAAAGCAAAAGAGATTGCAAGTAAATATTCAGTTAAGTATTCTGGAAACAATTACAACCTCTTGACTCTCCCGATTGATTTAGTGTTGATTGCAGTTAACGATTCTGAAATAAAAAAAGTTGCTCAAAAAATTTCTAAGCTAAAAATTTCATTTGATAAGATTTTATTTGTGCACCTCTCCGGGTCAAAAACATCTGATGAATTAAATTCTCTCAAGAAAAAAGGGGGACTTACGGCTTCTTTTCATATAATGCAAACCTTTCCTTCATTCAAACCAGTTAGCATTAAAAATTGTTATGCTGCAATAGAAACACAAAATAAGTATGCTAAAGATTTTTTAATGAAACTTGCCCGAGAGATGAATTTGAAAGCTTTTCAGATTAACCCGCAGGAAAAAATTGGTTACCATCTTTTAGGTGTTTACGCATCTAATTTTTTATCATCTAATTTTTATGTAGAAGAGATACTTGAAAAAAATGATTTGATAAAAATTTCTTTTGCAAAAGAATTTATGATTAAAATTGCCCAGCAAACACTCGATAATATTAAAAACAGGGATGTTAAAAATTCAATTTCAGGTCCAATTGTTCGAAGGGATATTGAAACAATTAAAGCACATATAAACTTTTTAAGGAAAAATAAAATACTGTTGATGCACTATTTAACTTCTTCTGTAATTCTGCTGCATGCTGTTGAAAATGATAAAACTACACCAGATAAAAATTTAAGAGAAATAAAAAACTACCTTTTGAAGCAACTTCGAAAATTATATTGAAATTTAATTCCCCAAAATTCTTATTAGACCAAATAGTTATAAATTCTTATGTTTCATGTATAATCTTAACTTTTTTTGGGAAAAATATGTCAATTATACTTGATGGAAATAGCCTAACCATTGAAAAATTAGTTCGTATTGCACGTTTTAATGAAAAGGTAGAATTACATCCGGATGCATTAGAGAGGATAAAAAAATGCAGGGCTATGTTAGAAGAAAAAATTAAAGCTCGTGAAATTATGTATGGAATAAATACAGGGATTGGGGAATTTTCGGAAATTATACTAAGTGACGAACAAGTGAAGGAATTTCAGAGGTATTTAATTTATAATCATTCAGCTGGCATTGGAGAGCCGGCTCCAATTGAGTATGTAAGAGGTGCGATTGCTGGAAGAATAAACGTGCATGCCCACGGTATGTCTGGCTGCAGACCTGAAATTACTTTAACATTAGTGGAAATGTTAAATAAAGGAGTTACGCCAGTAGTTTGTCAAAAAGGTTCTGTAGGTGCAAGTGGTGATTTAGCTCCAATGAGTCAAGTAGCTTTACTTTTAATGGGAGAAGGCGAAGCGTTTTATAATGGTGAAAGGTTACCTGGCAGAGTAGCATTTGAAAAAGCTAATATTAAAATTCCCGGCCTTCAAGCACGTGATGGGCTATCAATTATTAATGGTTCGAATTTACTCACAGCAATGAGTGCTATTCACCTTTACGATATTAACCGCTGGCTTAAGCAATCCGAAATTGCTTGTGCAATGACCTTAGAAGCGTTATATGCCAACTTAAAACCTTACGATTCTGTATTACACGAAGTTAGAGGATTTAAAGGTGCAATACGAAGCGCAAAAGCAATTATGAAATGTATAAATGGCAGTGATTTGCAAACTGGTAAATTAAAGATGAAAGTACAAGATGCTTATTCAATGCGTTCATCTCCGCAAGTTATTGGTGCTGCACATGATGCAGTTAGATGGGCAAAAGAACAAGTTGAAACTGAATTAAATGGAGTTGGCGATAATCCAATTTTTATTACGGAATCAAAACAGACTTTAACTGGGGCGAATTTCCAAGGTACACCAGTATCTTTGCCAATGGATATGGTCGGTGCTGCAGTTACAATGGTATGCGTTCTATCGGAAAGAAGACTCAACAGATTGTTAAATCCAGCTCTTAGTATTGGTTTGCCAGCTTTTTTAACTAAAGGTGCTGGAATGTTTTCCGGTCTTATGCTTAGTCAATATACAGCAGATTCTTTAATTGCAGAGCAAAGAATTTTGTCAATGCCTGCTTCAATTCAATCTATTCCAGCCGCGGCTGACCAAGAAGATTTTGTTTCAATGGGGATGAATACTGCAATAAAGAATGCACAAATTCTGGATAATGCTTACGGAATTCTTGGAATTGAATTTATTGCTGCCGCTCAAGCTCTCGATTTTCGCGAATTTAAACATGGAAAAGGAGTAGAAAAAGCACGACAAGTAGTAAGAAAATATATTAAACACTTGGATGAGGATAGACCACTTTACCCTGATCACACTAAAATGAAAGAGGTTATTAAATCCTGTGAAATTTTAGAAGAAGTAGAAAAAGAAGTTGGATCACTGGAATAACTTTTTTCTCTATTTAAGAAATTATCAGTAAATTATTGATGTAGATAGGCTGATAAACAGTAATTTCTAAAAATCGTTTGAAAATTTTCAAATTTTGTTAATTGTCTTTATTGAAGGTTTTTTAGGACTGCGACTGGAAACGATAAGGCTTTTAAGTGAGGTAATGAAGATGGTTTTTATGAACAGATTCTGTTTGTTGATTGTTGCTGTTAGTGTTATATCATGCACATCTTCTATTTATAACGACAACACCTTTTTGAAAGATGGAAAATATGATAGTGAATTTCCAGATCGTAACTGTTCTCAACAATTAGAAGAGATCTCTAATACTATTCGCTTAATTAATAGTATAGCTTTTTATGTAAGTTATGTTATGGATGACTCCTCCAAATTTGTTCTTGAAAATATTAAATCTGTTAATCTTGAGAAAACAGCAGTACAACAAATTACATTTAATAGGACCGCTTCTGGCACAGCTACAATAATATATGCTGATCAAAATAAAGTTGCAGTTTTAACTGTGGCTCACATTGTAAATTTCCCTGATACAATCTTTTCATATTTTATTAAACCAGACGGTTACGTTACACCATATATTGAAAGCGTTTCAATAAAGACTAAACAAACTAATTATATTCCAGATTTTCCTTCCGGCGGCCAATTAGATATTTTGGAAATAGATGAACAGAACGATTTGGCAATATTAGGGAAAAGATTTGATTCGTTAAGTAATCTTTCACTCCCTGTTTTTAATTATAAATTAGGTAAATCAGATGAACTTCAATGGGGCACGTTTGTTTATGTTTTCGGTTACCCATTTAATTATAAGATGATTTCAGAGGGAATTGTTAGTCCAGGTAGAGACCCACACTCATTTTTAATAAACACAGTTTTTAATCGCGGTTCAAGCGGGGGAATAGTACTTGCAATTCGCGATGGTGTCCCTAATTTTGAGTTGGTTGGACTTGTAAAATCTGTGCCTGCTGAATTTGAGTATAATATTCGTCCAATGATTAAGGAACATGATTTGGAATTTAACCCCTTACTTCCTTATAAGGGTGAAGTTTACGCCGAAAAAAAACAAGAGCTTCGTTACGGAATTACAAAAGTTATTGGAGCCGAAACAATTCAAGAATTTATTAATAGCAGAAAATCCTCACTTTACAATAAAGGATACTTTATCACAACACTTACTAATTAATTATCATGCTTAACAATAAAGAAATTTTAATAGTAAAATTGCACTAAGACTTATCCTGTAGGCTTTAGTGCATTTTAACAACCCATAATAGTAATAACTCTTTTGTTAACCCAAAAAATTTATGTGAGAAGAATTTTTTAAGATTAATTAACCAGAGCATTTCAAAATGTACTTTGCTATGCTGCAATCACTAAAAATCCATTATAAAAATTTATTAAGCCAATAGGAATTTAAAAATTGATTTAATAATTTATTCATCAAAATCTGCAAGAAAGGTTATAAACACATAACAAAAAAGAATTAATTTACAAAGAGGCAATTTTATGACAAAACCTGATAAGTCAGAATATGCACCATATTATGAAATGTATTTTAACGAAGTTCCGGATGGAGATATATTAAAAACATTTGAAGAACAAATTGAAGAAATAAAAAGCTTTTTTATGGGGATTGACATCAATAAGCTAAATTACAGATACGCAGAAGGAAAATGGAGTATTAAAGAGATATTGGGTCATTTAATAGATACGGAGCGAATCTATGCGATGCGAGCTTTATGTTTTAGCAGAAATGAAACACAGTCCTTGCCTGGTTTTGATGAAAATAAATATGTTATGAATGCAAATTTTAGTGAACAGTCATTAACTTCCTTGCTTGGTCAATTTGAATTGGGAAGAAAGAATAGTTTAGAGATGTTTAAGAGCTTCAGCGAAGAAATGTGGCTTAGGAAAGGAATTGCTAACAAAAATATAATGTCGGTGAGAGCTGTTCCATTAATTTTAGTGGGCCATGCTGCTCACCATATGAGGATAATAAAGGAAAGATACTTAACATAATTTGTTATGTCTTATTTGGTTTTAGCGTATCCGCAAATTTCAAAGCACGATTTAGATTGGATTCAATCCCTTCGTGAAAAGTACGACGAAAAATATTATGAAATTGTTGGCCCTCACTTTACTATTGTTTTTCCTGTTGATGATATTGATAAACAAAGTTTTGTGAAACACGTTACTGAAAAAGTAAAAACGATTGGCAAATTTTATTTTGTTTTAAGATGTGCTCAGGTTGTAAAAGATTTTTTTGCAGAATATTACGATGTGTTCTTGGTGCCTGAAGAAGGTTATAGGATTTTTGTTAAAATTCATGATTTACTGTATACTGATATTTTATTGGATAAACTTCGTCTTGATATACCATATATACCTCATCTGAGTATTGGCGGCAGCTTTGAACCGTTTAATGCTAAAAAAATTGCTGATGAAATAAATGCTAAAAAATTAGAAATAATTGGCTCGGTAGAATCTCTTGATTTAGTGTCTTACGAAAATAACATGCTGACTAAAATTGCATCTATTCCTTTGTTAGAGAAATAACTAATTGACGTTGCATTCGTCTAAATAAGCAGTTTGTATTATAGTTTACAGGTAAATTGAAAAAGACTGTATACATATTAAAAGCTATCGAATGGGAAGCTGTTCTTTGGTTAGTTGGACTTATTTATTTGCTGTTAATAAATCCATATCAGGAACAACATTTTACTTTATGTCCCTTTCGAAATATTGGAATTACTTTTTGTCCAGGTTGCGGCTTGGGTAAAGCAATTTCTTTTTTTTATCACGGAGATGTTATTAATTCAATAAGAACACACCCGTTTGGAATTATAGCCTTCTTTTTAATTTCATTTAGAGTAATTAAGTTAATTTTCAGAACAAAGAATAATTTACAATTAAACACGGAGGAAAATAATGGCTAATGTATTAAACTTATTACCAGAGATAATGGGGGAGGAACAGATGTACATCCAAAACATTATTAAGGATATGGATGACCAAAAGGCACAACAATTTGCTAATATATATAGAACAAGAAGGCGAGACCCACAAACAATTCTTTTAGTAACATTAGTAGGCTTTTTAGGAATTGCCGGAATTCAAAGATTTTTAGTCGACCAGATTGGAATGGGAATTCTGTATTTGCTCACCGGTGGAATTTGTCTTATTGGAACTATAATTGATTTGGTGAATTACAAAAGAATTACTTTTGAGTACAACCAGCGACAGGCTCAGGAACTGTTGACTTTATTGAAATAACTTTTGTTTTGATATTTTTCTTGTTAAGTTTGACTTACATAAGCGCAACTTTGTTATTACAAATTGACCGCTTATTAAAGCAACAATAATAGTAATATATCTATAGGAGTTTTTAATGGCAGAGCGTGAAAGCGGAACCGTGAAATGGTTTAACGCTGCAAAGGGTTATGGCTTTATCGAGCGTTCTAAAGGTGGTGATGTATTCGTTCATTTTACTTCAATTGAACAAGACGGATATAAAACCCTTGAAAAAGGTCAAAAGGTAGAATTCACTGTTGGTGATGGACCAAAAGGACCTCAGGCGCAAGATGTCAAAGTTGTCAAATAATATAATGTCTATTATTTAGCAACACTAAAGCGGCTTCACTGCCGCTTTTTTTATTTATTGTAGTTGAACTTTTTTGAAAAACAAACCATTTTTGGACTAAGAAATTATGTGATTAAGTAATGGAACTCATTTTATTTGTTTCAGACAATTTGTTTTTGTTAAAGCCTCTCGAACAACTTGCCGTAAGACCTACGTTTTACAACAATTGCATCTGTTGTTGTAACTAATTTACATCCTTACTTCTATCCTTAAAATATTTTTTAATTTTATTAAAGGGAAGTTAAATGGAAACAGTAAATCAAAACGTGTTTAATGCATTTGCAAAAGAATTATTAGCAAAAAGACAAACTCATTCTTGTACAGCCTCTTTGAAAATAGAAGCTATTGAATACCTTAATAGCATAATTGATTTCTTGTTCCCTCACTTTTCTAATAAAGTTTATTTAACGGAAGATGATGTGATTTCAAAGTTGCAGCTATTAAAAAGAGATCTTATTCAGCTAATAAAGCTACTCAATGGATTGGCGCCATTCAATACAGAAGAAATTGCTGAAATGTTTATACGAAAAATTCCAATTATTAATAAAATGCTTTGGCAAGATGCTCAATCTATTTACGAAGGTGACCCGGCTGCAGAAAGTATTGATGAAGTTATACTTGCTTATCCCGGTTTCTTAGCTATTACGATTTACCGAATAGCTCACGAAATTTACAAGCTTAAGGTTCCAATAATACCTAGAATTTTGACTGAACATGCGCATGAAAAAACTGGAATTGATATTCATCCCGGTGCAACAATTGATTCGCCATTTTTTATTGACCATGGAACAGGAATAGTAATTGGCGAAACAACAATTATTGGCAAGAACGTGAAATTATATCAAGGTGTTACATTAGGTGCATTAAGTGTAGATAAGAGTTTATCGCAAACAAAAAGACATCCTACAATAGAAGATGAAGTGATAATTTATTCACAAGCAGTAATTCTTGGCGGGAGTACTGTAATAGGAAAAGGAAGTGTAATTGGTGGAAATGCATGGATTACTCAAAGTATACCGCCAAATTCCGTTGTCTATAACAAAAGCGAAGTTAGAGTTCGCAGTAATATTGAATTAGAAAAAACAATTGATTTTATAATTTGAAAATGGAGTATAAAAATGAAAGTAGAAAATATTTTACAGACAATTGGTCAAACACCTCATTTAAAAATAAATAAACTCTTTGGCAGCGAACATGAAGTCTGGATTAAACTCGAACGAGCAAATCCTGGCGCAAGTATTAAAGATAGAATTGCACTGTCAATGATTGAAGATGCAGAGAAAAAAGGCATACTTAAAAAAGATAGTATAATTGTAGAACCAACATCAGGGAATACAGGCATTGGCTTAGCTATAGTATCGGCTGTTAAAGGTTATCAATTAATATTAGTTATGCCGGAGTCGATGTCAATTGAAAGAAGAAAAATTATGATGGCCTATGGTGCAAAATTAGAATTGACCCCTCGTGAAAAAGGGATGAAAGGTGCAATTGAAAGAGCAAATGAAATTGCTGCTAAGAATCCTAAAGTTTGGATACCTCAACAATTTGAAAATTATGCTAACGTAGAAATACATGTTAAAACTACAGCACAAGAAATTTTAAATGATTTCCCTGAAGGAATTGATTATTTAATAACGGGCGTTGGTACTGGAGGTCATATAACAGGTGTAAGTAAGGTATTGAAGTCAAACTTTGCTGAATTAAAAGTATTTGCAGTTGAACCAGCGGATTCACCTGTTCTTTCTGGTGGTGAACCTGGTCCACATTGGCTGCAAGGTTTGGGAGCGGGTTTTATCCCTAAGATATTAGATACTAAATTACTCGATGGAGTAATCACAATTACAAAAGAAGAAGCATTCAATTTTGCACAACGCGCTGCAAAAGAAGAAGGATTATTTGCAGGTATATCAACTGGAGCAGCTCTCGCAGCAGTCTCTAAAAAATTAAATGATATACCAAAAGGTAAAAAAATCTTAACGTTTAATTACGATACTGGCGAAAGATATCTTTCTATTGATGGACTGTGGATGTAAAAATTGATTAAGATAAAAGGATTATTTAATTAATTGTGAATTAACTCGATAAAAATATCAATTGGTTCGGCTTTTTAGAAATCTCATTAATTAAAATAACTTTATTAGCAAACTGGAGTAATTATCTCACCTTAAAGTTGTACAATAAAAAAAATACCATCTTACGCAACAAAAAATAATTGTAAAATATAATCTGTATTAACAAAGAATAAATTAATAATTTGCAACTCGAAAACAGAGGAAATGTGCTTACTCACGGACTCTTTGTACTTATTTTTTACATTCATTTTCTAACAAAGTGGAGGTTCAAAAATGAGGTTAATAATTCAGCCGAACTACGAAATGGTTTCTAAGTGGGCAGCTAACTATGTAGTAAAAAGAATATTGAACTTTAATCCTACTTCATCAAAAAGATTTGTATTGGGCTTGCCCACAGGGTCTTCACCTATTGGTATGTATAAAGAATTAATCAGATTAAATAAGTCGGGAATTGTTTCGTTTAAGTATGTTACTACTTTTAATATGGATGAATATGTTGGTTTGCCGGAGGACCATCCTCAAAGTTATCATTCTTTTATGTGGAATAATTTTTTTAATCATATCGATATTGACAGAAAATTTGTAAACATTCTTAACGGTAATGCAGAGAACCTGCAGAAAGAATGTGAGGACTACGAGAAAAAAATTAAAGAGGCTGGAGGTATTAAATTATTTGTAGGTGGGATTGGTCCTGATGGCCATATTGCATTTAACGAGCCAGGCTCTTCACTTGGTTCATTAACAAGAATTAAAACGCTTACAATGGATACTATAATAGCTAATTCGAGATTCTTTGATAACGATATTAATAAAGTACCTAAAATGGCATTAACTGTCGGTGTTAAAACTATCTTAGATGCTGAGGAAGTTATGATAATTGTAAGCGGGTTAAACAAAGCAAGAGCATTAGCTAAAGCTGTAGAAGAAGGTGTAAATCATATGTGGACTATTAGTACCTTGCAGCTGCATCCAAAAGCCATTATTATTTGTGATGAAGCAGCTACTTATGAATTAAAGGTAGGCACTGTTAAATATTTTAAAGATATTGAAGCAGAAAACTTACCGCCAGAAACATTGCTTAAAAATTTGACTTAACAGTGTTGATTTGAGCTAATGAGTAATGCTGTTAATTAATTTCTGGTAAACAAAGGGCTAATTAAATTTATGACACATTTACAATTTATTGACATAGTAGTAATTGTAGTCTACTTTTTAATAGTGTTTCTAATTGCTGCGTACTATTCAAGAAAAGCAGGAAAAGATACGGGTGAATTTTTCCTTTCGGGGAGAAATTTGCCTTGGTATTTAGCTGGCACCGCAATGGTTGCAACTACATTTGCAGCAGATACACCCTTAGCTGTAACAGAACTTGTAGCACGTAATGGAATTGCAGGTAATTGGCTATGGTGGAACATGTGTATTGGAGCTATGTTAACTGTTTTTCTTTTTTCTAAGTTGTGGCGCAGAGCAAATATAATGACCGATGTTGAGTTTGTTGAGTTGCGTTATGAGGGAAAACCTGCAGCGGTATTACGAGGCTTTAGAGCGCTTTATCTGGGCCTGCTTATGAATTCAATCGTTATTGGCTGGGTAAATAAAGCAATGGAGAAAATTTTTAGTGTTGTTTTCCCAAACTACGATGCGTTTTTTCTTGTGGCAATAATAGCAGTAATTATAGCTATCTACGCCTCGGCGGCTGGATTATTAGGAACAGCAAGAACAGATAGTTTTCAATTTTTGTTTGCAATGGTAGGATGCATAATACTTGCTGTAATAGTTGTAAACCTCCCTCAAGTTGGTGGAGTAGTTTTAATGAAAGAAAAACTGGCTCCGCAAGTTTTAGATTTCTTTCCTAAGATTTCAGATATAAATACTGAAGGCATAACAGGCGGCGTGCTTGCCTTAAGTGTAGGAGCTTTTATTGCTTATGTAGGCTTACAATGGTGGTCAAGTTGGTATCCTGGTGCTGACCCGGGCGGCGGCGGCTATATTGCGCAGCGTATGATGTCAGCAAAAGATGAAAAACATAGCCTGTTTGCAACTCTTTGGTTTACTATTGCTCACTATACAGTTAGACCTTGGCCTTGGATTTTAGTTGCCCTTGCAGCACTTATAATTATGCCTCGCACTAAAAGTGTGGATGAAATTAAACACGAAAACCCACTCTTGTACTCAAAAGTTGTGGAAGCTTTTAATAATAAATCACTCCTGAACTCAAATGATGAAATTTATAAAACAGCTGAGTTTAAAGATGTATATGAGAAATATGAAAATACAGTCGACCCGGGAGTTATGTACCCTAAATTAATGGTAAGATATTTACCTGAAGGATTATTAGGACTGCTAATCGCTGTTTTTTTAGCTGCTTATATGTCTACCATCTCGTCACAATTAAATTGGGGCACTTCGTATATAATAAATGATTTTTATAGAAGATTTATTACTAAAGGTGCTGATGAAAAACATTATGTAAAAATTTCTCGTATTGCAATTCTTGTTACTACTCTATTTTCTTTGGTTCTTACAAAATACGTTTTAACAACAATTTCTGGTGCGTGGGAATTTATTATTAATGCAAGTGCAGGGATGGGAGCCGTTCTTATTTTACGCTGGTATTGGTGGAGAATTAATGCTTGGTCTGAAATTACTGCTATGGTTGCACCACTAATTATTTATCCAATAGCTCGTTATAAGTTCGGTTTGCAACCGCCTCTTACTTTATACCCTACGGTTTTAGGTACTACTATAATATGGATTATTGCTACATATATTACAAAACCAGTATCTGAAACTAAGCTTATTGAATTCTACAAAAGAACTTATCCTGGTGGATTAGGCTGGAAAAGAATATCTGATAAGTTACCTGAAATAAAAACACAGAAAGGATTTTTAAGACTAATTATTAATTGGATCTTAGGAGTAATAATGGTTTACTCTGCTTTATTTGGGATTGGAAAAATAATCTTTGCAGATTTTATTGCTGGGCTTTCTTTTATTCTAATTGCCCTAATTGCAGCAATAATTATTTATTTTAACTTGAATAGGGTGGGATTCCAAACAGTTGTAAAATAATTTCAAGCAGATGCGTATGTTAAAGCACCTCGGAATTCAAAGAGCAATTATCAAAAAAGTATTTGAAATTAAGAATCATTATTCCTATATATAAAAAGTTGGTTAAACATAATTTAGAGGGAAAAGGATGAGTAAAATAAATAACGTAAATATAAATGGAATAAAATCCTTTGAAGAAATAATTAAAAATGACTCAGCTGCTGCAAAAAAAACACAAGTCATTGAAGGTGAGTGGATATTACAAGAAGGCGGAACTCAATTTGTTTCAAAAATTAAATTTGAAGGCGGTGAAACAGAATTTAAAGTTGATAACCCATCTTTTATGGGTGGTACAGGATCTTTGCCCGGTCCTTTGCATTATTGCTTTTTTGGACTTGCATCTTGTTACACAGGAACTTTCGCAACTATGGCTGCAATGTTAGGACTAAAATTAAAAAAGTTGACTACAAAAGTTGAAGCAAGTATAAACTTTTCAAAAGTTTTTGGCTTGGGCGACTTACCAATAATGGAAGAGGTAAGAGTTAAACTAAATGTGATAAGCGATGAACCAAAAGAGAAAATTAAACAAGCTGAAGAAATGGCTTTGCAAAGATGCCCAGTTGTTTTTACTCTTAAAAATCCAGTAAAGCTTATAGCGGATTTGGAAATTACAACACAATAAAAATAAGTTTTTTACAGAACTTTAAATTAAAACTCAGAGATACCCAAAAGAGCTCTGCAGTTATTTTATCATATATAAATTTTTGGGGGGATATTAATTATTCCCAGAATTAAAACGTAAAACGGTTCTTAAGGTTGCGGCTAAAACATTTCAATGGCAATAATCAAATCAATTTTCTTATCATTTTTATTAAGTTTTGTGTCGGAATTTTTTCCCATATAAATTTTATGTATACGCTAAACAAAGGTACTGTAAAGAATGTATGAATTAAAATTTGGTCTCGGTTATGATTAAAAAAGAACTCTTCGGTAAGCTTGATGATGTGAATGAAATTTACATCTACACATTAAGTAATCTTAAAGGTATGATAGTAAAAATAATTAATTACGGCGCAATTGTCGTTTCAATTTTAGTACCTGATAAAAATGGAATTTATGATGATATAGTGTTAGGCTACGATAATCTTAAAGCATACATTAATGATAAATTTTACTTCGGAGCTATAATTGGCAGGTATGCTAACAGAATTAATAAAGGGCAGTTTGAATTAAACGGTAAAAGATACCAACTAGAACTTAACGATGGATTAAATCATCTCCATGGCGGAACGAAAGGATTTCACAAGGTTGTTTGGGACGCTGAACCTTTTATTTACAATTCAGACCAATCATTAAAACTAAAGTATTATAGTCATGATGGAGAAGGAGGATATCCTGGTAACTTAAAGATAATGGTAATTTATACCCTTACTCAAAATAATGAGCTGCAGATTGAGTATATTGCAGAGACTGATAAAAAAACTATACTTAATCCCACTCATCATTCATATTTTAATTTATCTGGTTCAGCGGATAAAACAATTTTGGAGCACCAGATTAAAATTAACGCTGATTATATAGTTGATATAAATGAAGACTTAACACCAACGGGAAAGCTAATTAATGTTAATAATACTCCGTTCGACTTTCGAAAATTTCGTGAGATGGGGGCGCGCATAAATGACAAAAACGAGTTGTTAGCTTTTGCAAATGGTTACGATCATAGTTTTGTGCTAAATGATTACAATCACTCTGTTAGAAAAGTTGCTGAAGTATTTGAACCTGTATCCGGAAGATTGTTAAGTATTCATAGTGATCAACCGGGGTTACAGTTTTATTCTGGGAATTACCTGAACGGATCAATAATAGGTAAAGAGGGAAAGATTTATAGCTTTAGAGCTGGCTTTTGTTTAGAAGCTCAACATTTCCCAGATTCGCCAAATCATAAAAATTTTCCACCCGTTGTGCTTGAGCCAGGTCAAAGGTATATTCAAAGAACTATGTATAAGTTCTCAATTAAACAATAGAAAAACTGCTAAATTGATACGACTCTCTTTTTACCATAAAACTTCTCTTAGTATGATAGGCCATAATAAAGCATTTAAAGTAAAATTTTAGAGAATCTGTTGATAGACTCTGCTGCACGATTTATCATGGAAATACACCACTTCGTGGTAAAAATGACTAACTTTGTGCCAGTTGAATTATCATAGTTAATACTGCAAAAATCATTTTACCTTCATTGCGACTCGCCAATAGCAAGGGAAGTAATTTCCTACTACAAAGAATTTATCATCTTACCTTTTTATCGTGATTGCTTCAATCACTTGGTTCGTTAGCAATAACTGTAAAAACATGATTGGTCGAAATATCGGCTATCTCTTTATTAGTTACACGGAGAACCACAGAGATTTCACGGAGGACTAATGGACAGCAACCCTTGAACCCTACAATTGAAATGATTTTATATGATTTATAAACAAGCTAATAAGATTTCAATAGAGTAATAATACTTTTAGTCAGGAAATTGACGAGCTTTTGACTCAATTATGCTATAAACAAAACCTTACCACGAAGTGTGGGAATTCACCACCCACGAAGTGATGGATTCCCATTCGTAGGTGGTGAATTCTCATTGTGGGTGAATTCTTATTTTATTTATTAAATAACCTTAGTAACATCACAAAACAAGAATGAAGATTAACCTTATTACCTTATCTTTAATTTTTTTCTTCAAAGAATTTTTAATCCAAGCTATTTTCCAGCTTGTGCTGTCTGGGTACCACAGCTTTGCATCTGGTCTCGTTGGTTGACTTTCCATTGTCATATCGAGTTCCGATGTTTTTTATCTGGACGAAGTAATCTCTAACATAAAGACGGGCGACTAAACAGCTTTGTGCTTGAGATTGTTTCACTCACTTCGTCTGCAATGACATTAATGATCTGTAGTAAAAATATTTCAGTTGCCTTGATGAAAAACTCAAGGACATCTTCATGATAACACTAATCTCTTTTTTATTATAAATTTCTTTGTCACTCCAAAGCACCAATCCAGAGTTCTGCAACACGCACTATAAACAGGCATGCCTTCAGTAGAAACTATAAATTATCGATGTTGTTTCAAAACATTAAACTAATACAAACCTTTAGAAGCAGTTGACTTGTATAAAAAAATTTGGGTTGCTCTTTTCATTTTTGTAACTAAAATTATCAATTAAATTCTATGCTAAAAAATAGGAATAATACAATTTACATTATTTTATCCAATTGTGTGATTTTAACTCCGGTATGCAATGGTTAATTCATATAGCCAAAAATAGTAAGCGGTTACTATTCAGAAAATTTTTTGTATTTTAATAAGGTGATAATAGAGTAATAATTTTAGATTAAACAAAGAAGTAAATTGAAAGAGAAACCTGTTACATTAAATGACATTGCAGCTAAACTTAACATTACTCCAGTTACAGTTTCAAAGGCACTTAGGAATCATCCTGATATATCACCTAAAACGACGAAGTTAGTAAAAAAAACAGCTGCTGAGTTAGGTTACTTGCCGAATATAATTGCAAGAAACCTTGCTGCAAGAAAATCTAATACTATCGGTGTTGTTTTACCTAAAATTGAACATTCCTTTTTTGCATCAATAATTGAAAGTATATATGACATCGCAGAAGAAAATGGCTATGAAGTTATTTTAACAATATCTCAAGAAGATAATGAACGAGAGAAAAGGCAGATACAAACATTGCTGGCAATGAAGGTAGACGGCATTATTATTTCTATATCAGAAAAAACACGTGACACATCAATATTTGAATTGGTCAAAAGGAGAGGAGTACCGCTAATATTTATTGATAGAATTCCTGATATGGAAAACATAAACAAAGTAGCAGTTGATGATAGAGGAGGTGCGTTTAAAGCAACTGAACACGCAATTAAAATAGGTTATAGAAAAATAGGTCACTTTGCTGGGTATACTAATATAAATATTGGTCGCGAACGTTATTTGGGTTTTAAAGATGCAATGAAGAAGCACAAGATTAAAATTAATCCTCAATGGGTAATTGAGGGTGACTATAGCGAAAAGCACGGATATAATTCTTTTATGAAATTATATAAAGAAAAAAACCTTCCAGATTTTATTTTTACAGCTACTTATCCAATTGCGTTAGGTATTTATGCGGCAGCAGCTGAAGTAGGTCTTAAAATTCCAGATGACCTTGATCTTATTTGTTTCGGCAATGCTAAAGCTATTGAACTTCTTTCACCTCCGTTAAGTTGTGTTGACCAATCAACACAATTAATAAGCCAGCATTGTATGTCAATTCTGCTCGAAAATATAATTAAGGGGGAAGAATTTAAGCCAAAAAGTGTATTAATTGAAACTGATTTAATTATACGTGGAACATGCGTAAAGTACAATAGAGCTAAGTAGTCTGTAAGAACTCTATAAAAAATTTTTATGCATGTGCTAATCTCTATCTTTTTAATTGTGGTAGAACACCTCATCTATCATTTGAGGTAAAGTTATCTTGAAGTTTCCTAGTAATTTTTAATTAATCCCCAAAAAATTCATTAAAATGAATTTCGATACATCAGCCATTGACAACCATGGCTTACAAATTGGGGTTAACCTCGACAGGCTGTGGATATTTTATGCGAATGCAACACTTCGTGGATGAATTCCCATTTTCCTAACTTGCCAGCAGGTTGGTGGAAAATTTGGGTTATTAATAACTTTACTATATCAGTCATATTGGTTTTGAACTTAACAATATCCCTGTAAAAAACTCTTTATATTATGTGAATAATGAGAAATTCACAGGGTGACTTCTTATAAAATTAATAAAATTTTAATGTAAAGAATTGATATAAGTAAGGCTCTCTGCGCTATTAGACGTGGAATTGTACATGAATTATCGTAATTATAAAAAAATACTTGCGTATTTATGCCAAATTTATTATTTAGATATAAGGTTTAAAGAATTGACCTGTACCATCAATAAAGATGGTTGATAAATTCACCAACGTGAAAAAGTAGTAAAGTGGAATTATGATAAGAGTAATAATCTTGGCTTTAATACTGGGATATTCGAGTACTTTTCCACAAGAAGATAGCTCTAAAGTTGCTTTACAGAATCCTTCACCAATGGTTGATTACACGCGAAAACATGAGCGGATTTTCGAAACTAAATTTCAAGGTATAAGCTTTAGTATTGATAGTCTAACGAGCAAACCTATTGAAATATACATTCCAAAAAAATCACAAAAAAGATCTAAATTTGATCTAGTAATTCACTTTCATGGCAATCCAAATATTGTTAAGTACGCAGCAGATAAGTATAATGGTAGTATTATAGCAGCAATTTTAAATCTTGGTAGTGGTTCAAAACGTTACTATAATCAATTTGAAGATAGTACACTTTTTAAGAGAATTATAGATTCTGTTATTGCAAAAACAAAATATAAAATTGGAGTTAAACCCACATTAAAGAAAGTCATTCTTACCGGGTTCAGTGCAGGATACGGAGCAATTAAGAAATTACTTGAAACACATTCTGAGGATATTGATGCTGTTTTATTGCTTGACGGTCTTCATGCTAGCTATATTCCAGATAGAAAAGTATTATCGGAAGGTGGAAAAATTGACTCAAGCGCTTTTGATGCATTTCTAAGATTTGCTTTAGAAGCCTCTAAAGAAAAAAGTGCAAAGAAATTTTTAATTACTCATTCGGAAATTTTTCCTGGTACTTTTGTTAGTACAACTGAAGCAACTGATTATATTTTGAGCAAGCTGAAAATGAGAAGAAAACCAATTTTGAAATGGGGTCCACTAGGAATGCAGCAGTTGAGTTATGCTAGAAAAAATCATTTTATGATTATGGGTTTTGCTGGTAATTCTGCACCAGACCATATGGATCATCTGCATGCTATTTATCATTTTCTTAATAAGTTATTAAATCTATAGCAATGCACATTAAGTGCGTTATTTAAAAAAATAAAAAAGGAGGTAGGTTATGAAGAAATTCTTACCGCTTTTCTGGGGGGTAATTGTAGAGCTTTTTATATCAAGCTTTTTTTATGCGCAGGTTGCTACAGCAAATTTAAGTGGTAAAGTAGTAGATAATGAAGGAAATGCTGTACCAGCAGCCGCTGTTTTAGTCGTGGATTTGGAAGCTGGGTTAAGTCGCGGCACAACTACAAACGATAATGGTATTTATCATTTTATTGGATTGAACCCAGGCAACTATGAAGTTAAAGTTCAGCATGTTGCGTTTAGTGCAAGTACAAAAAAAATTGAATTAGTGTTGGGTCAAAATGCAACATTGAATTTTACACTAGTTCCTAAAAATATTGAACTCGGCACAGTAGAAGTTGTAGCTCAAGCCCCCAAATTCGAATTACAAAAATCTGATGTTTCTAGTACTGTTCGAAGTGAACAGATTATGAATTTACCTCTTGACTCAAGAAGCATATTAAATTTAGGAGCAATAACACCTGGGGTTAAAAGTTACGGCGGATCTTATCCTAGTTCAGGTGCAATCTCATCTTATAATTTTATTAATTTGTATGTAAATGGAACCGAATGGAAAAGTAATTTTAATGGGAATATAGTGGGGTTAGGACAAACTGCTTCTCCTTTACCACAAGATGCTATACAGGAATTTAAGATAATTCAGAATGCTTATGATGCAGAATACACAAGAGGTGGTTCAATCCTTGTCTCGGCAGTTACTAGACGAGGAACTAATACTTTGAAAGGGAATGCATTTGTTACTTTGGAAAACAAAAGTCTTACTAACAGGGGTCCTTTTCAAAAGCAAGTTCCAGATTATAGCAGAAAACAGGTTGGGTTGTCATTATCAGGTCCATTAATCCAAGATAAACTATTTTTTGCTTTTACTTATGAACTAAATGACGCTGTGAATGTACTAACGGTCAATCCAGGCAGACCTGCTTACAACCCAGATATATGGTCTAAGTATGCAGGCGATTTTGATTCGCCGCGGACAACACATCTTTTAGCAACAAAAATAACTTATCAACAAGATGAAAATAACTTTTTTAATTTATCATGGAATTTCAGACATACAGAATCTAAGTTTTATTTTGGTGGTACAGTAGCTTATCAAGCAGGGCTTTTTGGAAAATATACTGTAAGCGATTTACAACTTGAACATACTCATATTTTTAATCGCAATATGACCAATCAGTTGATACTTCAGTACCTTGCATGGAGACACGATGAACCCACTATCTCTTCGGGTCCAGCATATATATATCCAAGCATTACATTAGGAAGAGCTACTTTTCCTATTCAGTTAAACGAAGATCATTTTACTTTGGTAGATAAACTTACTTTTACTTTTGGCGACCATGTTATGAAGGCTGGTCTGAAAATAACTAATCTCAATGCAGCCCCATGGTTCCCATACTACAAAGATGGAGAATTTCTCTTTGCTACAGATACTAGTAAAGCCCCTTATCAAGGAACTATTGGTATCGGTATGACGAATCCTAATTCAACCAATGATGCTAAGGGTGAGAGCCACGGTTGGGCTTTAGGTGCTTATATACAAGATGGTTGGAGAGTTAATGACCGACTTTTGCTTAATCTCGGTCTAAGATGGGATGCCGACTTGAATATGTTAAATAATGATTATACTGTCAGGTGGGCAAATGATCCTGTAATAACTTCTAATATACCATCTGAATATATTAATAGAGGTGATAGAAAAAATCAGCTTGCAAACTTTTCACCAAGAATTAATTTCAATTATGATTTATTTAACAATGGACTTACAATTTTAAGAGGCGGATACGGATTATTTTATGATAGAACAGTTGGATATATTGGTTATTTTGAATACTTGTATTCTAACTGGGGAATGTACACTTTCCAAAATCCCGGAACGACCGACCCAAATGTATTAAGGGAAAAAGTTTTAAGTGGCGGTGGTTCAGCTAGTCCATCAATTTATATGATTAATAAGAATATTAAAACACCAAGAATTGATCAATGGTCATTAGGAGTAGGTCATCAGTTTACCGAGAACTTGGCAATAGGCATTGATTATGTTAACAAACATTATGTAAATATTTTTAAAGCTTATAATGCTAACTACTATAAACCTAGTATCAAACAAAGAATTCTAACCAACAAATATAGTGATATACGGCTGTACGACAGCTTCGGGGAAGCTTGGTGGTATGGATTTTTGTCAACAATTTCATACCGAACCCAAGATGTTTTTGCTCAGTTATCTTACACTCTTTCTTGGGCATATACTAATAACGATGGTATATCCTACAATCTAAAAGATCTTTTTTATGAAAAAAGAAGTATTTACGATGAACGCCATCGCTTTGTTTTGAATTTTTCAGTTAATCTCCCTTATGAATTTCAAATTAGTGGAATAGCTACTCTGGCAAGCCCAACTCCTTACAGCGTATATATTGGACAAGACTTAAATGATGATAATAATTTTAGTGATGATTGGATTAGGGGAGGAGAAACGGCAGTGCCATCAGCATCTAAAATCAGAAATTGGTATAAGATGTTGGATTTAAGAGTAACAAAGTTTTTCTCCATTAATCAATTCAGGATAGGAGTATTCTTAGAGGCTTATAACGTTGGCAACTGGTTCAATGCGGCAAGTTATTTTGGAAGAAAGTTTGACGCAAAGGGAAATCCTTATTCTAATTTTGGTCAAGCTACAGATGCTTACTTAGCAAGAACAATACAACTCGGTACACGTGTCTTTCTTAATTGATGGTACTACTTATAAACTATTTGAAAAGGCATTCTCAATCTCTTGAGGATGCCTTTTTCGTTTTGATAGATTAACAAATAAAATAGTATTATGATAAATTTATTTATAAAGCAAATATTTACCACGTATCTTTTTAAAGTTTTCTAATCCACTTTCCCAAGAATTAAATATTTCGTTTGGGGTTTTTCCTTCGTCAATTAGTAAGCGAATATTTGAGGTACCTGCCAAACGGTCGATTGTTGTTTTTCGCCATTCAAATTTATCGGAATGCACTTTCTTTATTGCCCAAAGTAAAGCAACGCCTGTTTTAACTGATTCAAATTTATTCCTATCAATCACATGTACATATATTCCATTACATTTTTCATTATAATACTTAGGTGGATGAGCATTGAACTTGAACCACTGGGGAGTAAATTCAATCGGCTCAAAAGATACTCCTTGTAAGTTCACCTTTTTAAGTTCATTTATCACTTTATCTGCATCAAGCCATGATGCGCCAATATACTCGAAGGGTTTTTCAGTTCCTCTTCCTTCCGAAACATTCGTTCCTTCAAAAAGACATGTCCCAGGATAAACAATCGCAGTTGAAAGAAATGGCATATTTGGTGAAGGCTTAATCCATGTTAATCCTGTCTGATTGTACCACATATTCCTTTTCCAATTTTTCATCTTGATAACTGTTAAATCAGCCTTTACTTTATTTTTCAACCAACCAGATTCGTTGTACATTTTTGCAAGTTCGCCAATTGTTAATCCATAAGTAATAGGTATTGGTGCAAAAGCAACAAAAGATTTAAGAGTATCCTCAGTGACAGGACCATCAACGTATAAACCAGCAATAGGATTTGGGCGATCAAGCACAATAATTGGAATATGATTTTCAGCTGCTGCTTCCATTACTAATCCTAATGTAGAGATGAACGTGTAAAATCGTGCACCTACATCTTGAATATCAAAAACTAATAAGTCTATCCCTTTTAACATTTCTGGTGTTGGTTTATACGTTTTGCCATATAAAGAATAAACTGGAATTCCTGTTTTTGCATCGACTGCATTTTCAATTGCACCTGTAGTGTCTCCTCTTACTCCATGTTCTGGACCGAATAAAGCAACAATTTTTACTTCTTTTTGTTTATAAAGTGCGTCAACTATGTGGGTGCCATCAGATAATAATGATGAGTGGTTAACAACTAATCCTAAATGTTTTCCTTTGAGAAGGTCTATTTTTTCGGTTAGTAGAACATCTGCTCCTGTTACTACCGAAGTTTTGTTTGCATCCTTGTTTTTGCTTTCAATTAGGATGCTGGAAAGTGATAAACAAATTAATATTATTAATAAATTTTTCATAAAGTACCCTCTAATTTTTTTGTTTAATTATTGCAATGGAAACTCCTACGGGTCTTTCTCCCCCCTTATCAGAGGGTTTATTTACCACCTTATTATTAATAACCATAGTTGTTGAACCCCCTCCGTCAAGATTTAATCCTTGATAAACACCCTCTTTAATCATAATATCAGCAAATTGTTTCAAAGATACACCGCTGCTTGATTCTTGTCTGCCATCTACTGTGAATAAATAGATAGTTGTACTGTCTTTTGAAAAACCAATTCCAGTTCGTGGATGTTTAGTTACAGAGAATTTTGGGAAAGTGCCCTCAAAAATATCTGTTGAGTCGGCAACATTTTTACCGTTATAAACTATTCTTCCCCACCCGCCTGTGGCAGTAAAAATTTTTCCTAAATCGGGAATTAATTTTAAAAGTATTTGTAATGTATCACCATGATGTATAACTGAGTTAACTTTATCCGCCATCTTAAAGTTTGTCGATAAAATATAATTATTTCGGTTTATTTTAGTATTGCCAAAGTGCCAATTGCCTGTAACTTTACACAAAAGAGTATCTCCATTTGTAGTCAGCTTTGTCAATCTTATTTCTAAGTTTTTCCATTTATTGTTAGAGGGAGTAGCATAACCTTGATAATGATTGTAGAGGGTAATAGTGTTACTGTCTGTCTGAGAGTTGACCCTGTTAATTTTAAATTCCATTCCGCTTTTTGTAATAATTTTGCCTTCAAACTGAAATCTTTCAATAAATGGTTTATTGTTTTTTGTTATAGCAAATTGGTAGTGAACATTATCGAAAGTGTCGTAATCTGAATCGGTTATCTTAGTTCCTTTAGCAAATTCACCGTTAATAACAAGATTGTTTTCCGGTTCACCACCATATTTAATTTTAAAAAAATCTGAATTGATAGCAGCAATAACTTTATGATTCCTGTTAATTCTTTTAACCATGGAACTTGTGGTTTCTCTGCCTAAAAGAGTATCGTTTCCTTTCACGGCAACAACCGTGTAAGAATTATTTTTTAGATTGAGACTAACAACATGAATTGAAAGTGTATCTTTTTTATCGAAGATGTGTTTGTGAAAAATTCCCGGGGTTAATTGCTGTATGGCGATGGAAGAATCAATTGCAGTCTGAGCCTGGGAATAAGAGGCGGTGAAATAACATGAGTAAAGAATTATTAAGTAAAATATTTTTTTCATAAAAATGAGCTTATTATTTCTTAATTGTTTTTCAATACCTCTTAACCTCTTCTTTATTGAATAAAGGACAACAAGTATCTCAATTCATTGTCGGAAAGATCTTCTTGCTCGGATTTATCATAAATAGTAAGTAGAAAAACCGTGTTATCAGAATGTTGAATGTGAATAATAATTCTTGCCCCGGCAGATTTGCCTTTCCCCTTGGAGCCAATAGCCATGCGGATTTTATAACAATGATTGCCAAGTGATTTCCCTTGAGTTTGGCGGCTTCCAGCTTTTCTATTAATTTGATAAAATCGGCTTTTAATGAAGGATATTTTTTTGCTAATCTTTTTAATTGCTTGCTAAACGGCGGTATAAAGTGAACTTTATATGATATTGAACGAATTTTATAATTCATTTACCAACTGTTTAGCCGGACGGGTTTTAAGCTTTCCCTTTTTAACAAGGTTTAGGTTTTCTACGGCCTTTTTTATTTCTCCTATAAGCAGTGCCTTTTGCGGAGAAATTCTCTTAGCTTTTACAAAGGGAAGATTGTTAAGTAGTTCCATTACAAAATCTGCTTTATTGTCTTTTATATCTATAAGTACCTTCATGATTCCACTTTTATTTGCTAATCATAATACATAACAAGTTTACTAAACTTATAAATTAATATCAAATTTTTATTCTTAGCACTGTTGTCCAAAATAATTTTGAAATCAAATCCCGAAGGGATGAATTACCAAATAAATTTAGAAAACTTCATGATTTTGGACTATTCTACTTGTCTTGTGAATCAAACCCCATCTCGTCCCTACGGGACTTTTAACTTAAGTTTGATATTTATTTATTCTATAACTATATAATCCCTAAAGGGATTACATTGGTTTAAGCATAATCAAAGCTTTATTGCCCCCTCAGGACAAAATATTTATAGGATAAAGAACAAAGAAATAGATTAAGTCCCTTTAGGGACGAAATAAAAAATATATTGGACAGATATGATTCTGAGTTTACTGGCAATAACTTCTTTTTTGTTGCAATAAAATTTATTACAATAAACCAGTAATAGATTTAATCACGGCATCGTGCAGTGCTGGACGCACATTTAAGATTTTTAAGTTGTTTCTTGTCGGATAAACCCGGTTTGTTAAAAATACAACAATCAATTTTCTTTCAGGGTCAGTCCAAACCGAAGTACCTGTGTAACCAGTATGACCATAGGAATTTGGACTGAAAAGATTGCCAGCAGAAGAACCTTTTTCAGACTTAGTATCCCATCCCAAAGCACGTGAACTTTCTTCCGATTGCCTTTTTGTAAACAATTCGACTGTCTGTGGTTCAATAAATTTTTTACCTTGATAATACCCTTTTTGGAGAATCATTTGAAGTAGCTTAGCAAGGTCACCTGATGTTGAGAACAATCCAGCATGTCCTGCAACTCCACCCAGCATCGATGCAGTTTCATCGTGCACTTCACCAATTAAAAGTCGATGACGCCAGTAATTATCATTCTCAGTTGGTGCAATTCTATCTTTGTAAATTGCCGGGGGATTGTAAAAAGTGCTGGTCATGCCAAGTGGATTGAAAATTTCTTCTTTGCAAAACTGGTCTAATGTTTTACCGGTAACTTTTTCAATAATTTTTCCTACCGTAATCATTCCGAGGTCTGAGTACACTGTTTTTGTCCCGGTTGGATAGTCAAGTTTAGTTGTGTAAATATCGTTCAATACATCTTCTGCATTATCATACATTTCATAATATCTTTTATAAGCCGGCAAACCGCTGTTGTGCAAAAGCAGATTTCTGATTGTAATATTTTCTTTTCCATTCTCAGCAAATTGAGGAATATATTTTGAAACTTTGTCATCGAGCTTAAATAATCCTCTATCAATACAAATCATAGTTGCAGTAGTCGTTGCAATTACTTTTGAGACAGAAGCGAGGTCATAAATTGTGTTGGGTGTTACGGTTCTCGAAGTATAATCATAAGTCAAATGTCCATAGCCTTTTTGGTAGATGATTTTGCCGTCCTTAGCTATTAAAAGGGAAGTGCCGGGGAAAGCAGTGTCCTTAATTGCTTTTTCTATTACTTCATCAACTAATTTAAATTTATTATCTGCAGATGAACTAAACTCATTTTCCATTCGGAGGGCAGTTTGTTTTAATTTTATTCCTGTACCGTAAATGTACTTTGTATTTGGTATAGAAATAGGGAGTTTGCCTGTAATAGGTATTTCACCAAAAATTGCTTCTGCTAATGCAGCCTCAGAAACTTCGGTGTCGCCATAGTTGCATAAATAAGTTGGTGCTTCCGGGAATAATGAAAGAACATAAGGGTTTCCGTGAGAGCTAATAACTGTAGGCTTTTTTAGTGCTAGTACATCTTTAATTAATTTTATTTGAGGTTCGGTTAAACCTAAGTTTCCTGAAAAAGCTCTTACCTTTAAATAAATAGAAATAAAAACTTCGTCGGCATTTTTTGTATCTGCAATTGTTTTCTCGAAGTCTTTATCATCGGAATTAATTGGTAATAAATCTGTATTTAAGTGATATAATCTTTCTTTTAAAAGATTGTCAAAATATGTATGATTTCCGGAATAATTTTCGTCAGAAATTATAATGTGTAAAAAGTTTTTATTTGCATCTGCAAGAACAGGAATTAAGTGGTTGTCATCTTTAACAAGAGTGATTGATTTTCTAGCAAGCTTGACGGATATATTCCAGTGTTCTTTTATGCCGACATGATTGGCAATATCATCAATGTCAACAAATTTTTTGTTGTTCAAACCCGCCCATTTTTTAGCAAGCAAAATTTTTCTTACTGAGTGATTAAGTCGTTCTTCAGTAAGGTCGCCTTTTTTAACAGCTTCAATAATTGCGTTGATAGCTTCTTCAGGGTCATCTGGGAAAAGTATACAATCGTTGCCGGCTTGAACCGCTTTAACAGTAGCTTCTGCAGTAGAAAATGAATTGGTTATAGCATGCATATTTAATGCGTCTGTGACTATTAATCCTTTAAATCCCATTTCTTTTTGAAGTAAATCTGTAACAATAGACTTTGACAATGTTGAAGGTAAGTTTTTTTCTTTTTCAAATGCAGGTACTTCAAGGTGTCCAATCATTACCGACATGACACCATTTTCTATATTTGATTTAAAGGGTGCTAATTCCAACCTTCTTAATTCTTCTTTTGAGGATGTAATTAAAGGTAACTCTTGATGCGAATCAATGTTGGTGTTGCCGTGACCGGGGAAGTGTTTTGAGGTTGCAATCATACCACCTGCTTGAATGCCTTTTAAAAAAGCATTGCTCAATCTTTCAACAAGTTCAACATTTTCGCCAAAGGACCTGACATTAATTATTGGATTTAAAGGATTATTATTTACATCGGAAACGGGTGCATAATCTTGGTTGACTCCAATTGCTTTTCCTTCTTCTGCAATTATTTTGCCCATTTGAAATGTTAATTCTGTGTCATCAGCGGCTCCAATTCCCATATTGTATGGAAAAACTGTAGCATCGACAGCACTTTGTGCTACCCCTCTTTCATAATCAGCAGCAATTAATAAAGGTATTTTTGCAATTGATTGCAATTTATTGGTTAAGACAGCTTGATCATAAATATTACTGTTGAAAAATATTAATCCGCCAACATGTAAGTCTTTTACTAAATGTTCTATGCGTTTGTAATCGCGACTGTCAACGCTCATGTATTTTCCAAAAACTTCAGGAAAAACCATTTGTCCCGCTTTTTCTTCTATGGTCATTTTAGATAGAATGCTCTCAACCCATTGATCGGCATTGTTGTTAAAAATTTTGCTTGTGTTAGTTTGTTGTGAAAATATTAATGAGGCAAATGCAAAAGAAGCAATAAGAATTGTAATGTTGAATTTCATGACAGTATACCTAATTGTTAATTAAAATGTTAAATGCAAGTTTTTCATCAGCTTGCGATTATCATGTTAGAAAAGTTTGCCTTTCTATCTAATAAAATTTTGCTATTTAGGTTAATTACATCGAACAAATAATAATTAATAAATAGTAAATAATAAATTATCATGAATTCTCATGTATTTTTGGGTTAAATATAGTTTTGCTACAGCAATCGCAAATTCCCTTATTAAAGATTTTAAAATAACTCAATAATGTCAAAAAGGATTTGTGGTTTTTGTCGGTTTCAGAGATGTGGTTTATGATTTAATATTGCTTTTTGTTATGAAAGTTTAGAATACAGAGAATTGGCATAAAACTTATTAATATTCTTTTTTATAACCTTAGTAACAATTCTCTCCTTTAACAAAAAACCTTTTTAGCTTATTCAAAAGGTTTTGCTATTGTCTGATACTAAAAACATATCGGTTTTTAATAAACATCACTGCTGTCCAAAATAATTTTGAAATCAAATTCCGAAGGGATGAATTACCAAATAAATTTAGAAAACTTCATGATTTTGGACTATTCTACTTGTCTTGTAAATCAAACCCTATCTCGTCCATACGGGACTTTTAACTTCAGTTTGATATTTATTTGTTCTATAATTATATAATCCCTAAAGGGATTACATTGGTTTAAGGATAATCAAAGCTTTATTGTCCCGTCAGGACAAAATATTTATAGGATAAAGAACAAAGAAATAGATTAAGTCCATTTAGAGACGAAATAAAAAATATATTGGACAGATATGATAAACATATTAAGCTTACTAAATTATCACGTAAATATGAATTAGAATAAATAAATTTATTAAATTAAGTATGTAGTTTTAAGAAATAATTATCACGCCTTAAAAATAATTAAGGAATTTTTATTGGCTGGTCATCCCGTAGATTATATCATTATAGTTGGTTATTTAATTTTTATCGCTGCTTTTGGGATAATTTCAGGTGGTAAACAAAAGTCAGTTGATGATTATTTCTTAGGTTCAAAGTCAGTTCCTTGGTGGGCAGTTTGCTTTTCAATTGTTGCAGCTGAAACGAGCACCTTAACTTTTATTTCAATTCCAGGATTAGCTTACTCGGCCAACTTAAATTTTCTCCAGGTTACAATTGGTTATTTATTAGGTAGAATTGTTGTAGCTTTTATATTTCTTCCTGCTTATCAGAAAGGAGAGTTAAAAACAGCCTACTCATATCTTGAAAATCGCTTTGGTGCAAAGACAAGGTCATTTGCGTCTATTATTTTTCTTTTCACTCGTACGGCTGCAGATGGCGTTAGGTTATTTGCCACTGCAATTCCATTAAAATTAATGTTGAATATAAGCTATCCATTAGCAATAATTAT
Source organism: Melioribacteraceae bacterium 4301-Me (assembly GCA_041538185.1). Lineage (NCBI taxonomy): Bacteria > Pseudomonadati > Ignavibacteriota > Ignavibacteria > Ignavibacteriales > Melioribacteraceae > Pyranulibacter > Pyranulibacter aquaticus. Next base: position 120,747 of record JBGORM010000002.1, read on the forward strand.
AATTGCAATTGTTACACTAGTTTACACATACACTGGTGGCGTAAAAGGAGTAATTTGGGTTGATGTAGTTCAAATGTTCATCTATCTTGGCGGTGCAATTATAGCTGCAATATTTTTATTAAATATAATTCCAGGCGGATGGAACGGAATTTATTCAATAGCTGAGACAGAGCATAAATTTTCAATAATTAACTTAGGAATGGATAAAGGGATAAGTGATTTCTTTAGTCAGCCATATACTTTAATTGGTGGATTAATAGGCGGTGCATTTCTCTCGATGGCTTCTCATGGAACTGACCAACTAATCGTGCAAAGATTATTAACAACTAAAACACTTAAAGATAGTCAAAAAGCAATAATTGGAAGCGGAGTAATTGTAATTATTCAGTTTACAATCTTCTTAATTGTAGGGGTTATGCTTTACGCTTATTACGGTAAGATTAATGCAAAACCAGATGAAATTTTTCCGAAATTTATAATTGAGGTGCTTCCACCTGGAGTAACTGGAATTATTATTGCTGGTTTGTTTGCTGCCGCAATGTCTACTCTTGCCGGGTCCATGAGTTCTCTTTCTTCTTCAACAATGATTGACTTATTCATTCCCTTAAAAAATAAGATTAGTTCTAATCTAAATGCTCAAAGGAGTATTGTTAATAAGAATGAACTAAAAATTTCTCGCATGATAACTATTTTATGGGCAGCACTCTTGGTTCTTGCAGCTTTATTTTTTATGAATACTTCTCAGGCTGTTGTAGAGCTTGCACTTAGTATTGCGTCATTTACTTATGGCGGCTTGCTTGGCACTTTTCTTTTAGGAATACTCTTGAAAAAAACAAAACAAAAAGAAGCTCTTGCTGGATTTACAATCGGCATTGTTACTATGATAATTGTTATTTCGCTTAAAATAATTGCGTGGACTTGGTATACACTTGTGGGAGTGTCCGCTACAATAATAGCTGGATTTTTAATTGGTGTTTTTTTAGAAAAGAAAAATTAATAATTAATTACACACTGTCTTGTAATAGACGTTCCTTTTCACATTGCTTATCTGCTTAAGTTACCTTATTTACATTATTGCGATTCTTTTATTTGATTTTTCTATTCAATATACTTGTAATCATATAAATTTCAGTTTGCAAAAAAAACTAAAAAGTACACTCATGAAAACTATCTTGATTATGATTTCATTTCTTTTATTATCATTGCATCTTTACGCACAAAGTAACAGTGTGCTTGCAAAAGCAGGCAATGAAGAAATTACTGTCGATGAATTCTTAAAAAGATTTGAATTCTCACCTCATGCTAGAACAGAAACGGCTTTTGATTCTGCAACAACTAAAAGAGATTTTCTTTATACCCTATTAGCTGAAAAAATTTTGTCACAAAAAGCCAAAGAATTAGGAATACAAAATACCCCAGAAATTAAAACCGTGATGAAATATTTATCTGATCTTTACTTAAGAGATGCTCTATATCAAAAAGAGATAAAAGACAAGGTGAAAATTTCAAGCAATGAAATTGCCGAAGGCAAGTTTAAAATCAGCCGAACACTAAAAACAAAATTTATTTTTTCTGAAAATAGAGATGAAATCGAATCAATTTATAATAAACTAAAAGCGGGGTTATCATTTGATTCTTTATTATCCATTAGACCTGAAAACAAAGAACAACCTCAGCCATCGGAAGTAACTTTTGGAACTATGAATAAAGCTATTGAAGATTCTGTGTATAAACTTTTCCCCGGTCAGTTTACTTCTCCAATTAAACTGAAAGAAGGTTGGTATATTTGTAAGGTTTACGATGTTCAAACAAAACAAGACTTAACACAAGAAGACCTTAAAAAAATAGAAAATGTAATTCGTGCCCGTCAAGAAGATGCTATTTATGAAAATTTCTATAAGAAATTTTTTAAAGGAATTGTAATTAATGCAAATCGAAATCTTTTCGATGAAATATATAAACATTTGCTTAGGCGGTTTACCGCTAAATATTCAGATGAATCATCCCCCAAAAATAAATTTGACTTAAATGAAAGTGATATTGATTCTATAAAAAAGAGCTTGTCAACTAAATTAGATTCGGTCTTCATAAAGTTTAAGAAGGATCCAGTTACAGTCAATCAATTTTTAAGTGAAATGAAACTAATTTCGTTTTGGACTGATAGTATCGAACCTAAAAGATTACATACAATATTTAATTCGTATGTAGCAAACTATATTCAAAATTCACTACTTTCCAGAGAAGCCAAAAAACGACATTATGATGAACTTCCAGAAGTAAAAAACAACCTTAAAATGTGGGAAGATTTTTACTTGGCTAACCGTTTAATGACCAAAGTTTTTAGCCAAATAAATGTTAATGATAAAGAAGCGTTGGATTTTTACGAAAAAAATGGCCAAACTGTTCATGCCCCGGATACTGTAAGAGTCTTGGAAATTTTTTCTCATAATCTCGATACAATATCTCAAGCATTGAAAGAAATGGAAAATAAAATGAGCTTTGAAGATGCAGCAAGTATTTACAATGAGACTGATTCACTGAAGCTGAGTAAAGGCAATTTGGGTTATTTTCCCGTTACAGAAAAAGGAGAAATTGGAAAACAAGCCGATAAATTGAAAGTCGGCGAAATCTTCGGCCCAATTAAAAATAATAATGGATATTCATTAATTAAATTGGTGGATAAAAGAAAAGGCAGTGTTATTGATTCATTAGGTTTTGATGAAGCTAAAAGTGACTTAAAAAATATAATAAGAACTGAAAGAATGTATAAGACTTTAGATACACTTACTGCTAAATCTGCAGTAAAGTATGGAATTACAGTGAACGAAAAACTATTAAGCGACTTAAAGACAACTACAATTAACATGCTTGTTTTTAAACGATTTGGATTCGGTGGGCAAATCACTGTAGTTCCTTACAGTCCGCTCTTTGCAACATGGTATAAAATTTATTTAGATTATTTAAATAAGTCGGTTTTTTAATAAAATGGGAAGCCTGCAAAAATACTTGAAGAAATTCTATCTTTATCTTATTGGAGTAACAGTAGTTGCCCTTGTTGTTTTTTTTACTCTAACTTATTTGGGAAACCCCTTTCTCTACAGCAGAGAAGGTCCTGTAAAACTTTATTTTGTTGATAACATCTCTCCTGCACATAAAAAAATTATTGATGCTTTTAATGAGCTTTATAAAGGTAAAATAGAGGTAGTACCAATAAACCTGCCTTTTGAGAAGTTTAGTACCAACGAGAGAAAAGAATTGTTAATTAGATTTTTGAGGAGTAGAAATGACAGAATTGATATTTTCTCTGTAGATCAAATTTGGGTGCCGCGTTTTACAAAGTGGACTGAACCATTGAGAAATTATTTTTCTATTAATGAACGTAATGCAATTTTGGACCCAGCACTGCAGTCGTGTATTTACAATAATCAATTAGTTGCAATTCCGCTTTATTTTGATATAAGTGTAATGTACTATCGATACGATATAATTTCAAATCTGCCCGATTTTTCAAAAATAAAATCAGAAATTGACAGCTCTATAACATGGAGCAGATTTATAGAACTCTATCAAAAATATTTTAAAAACTGCAAGCAGCCATACTATTTATTTGCAGCGGATAATTACGAGGGTTTAATGTGCAGTTTTGTTGAAATGGTTGCATCACAAAACAATGAATTATTTGTAAACGATTCTGTTAAGTTAAACACACCGCAAAGCAAACGAGCTTTAAGCATGCTGTTTGATATGATAAATAAATATTCTATGGCACCTAAATACGTAACTGCCTATAAAGAAACCGACTGTAAAGAAGAATTCCTAAAAAAGGAAGGAATATTTTTACGAAGCTGGCCGGGAAACTTAAAAAATGATATTACTGCAGACTTACATAATAAAATTAAAATGGCACCACTTCCGCATTTTCAAAATGGAAAAGCTGCAAGCGTAATTGGAGGATGGGATTTAATGATATCAAAATATTCTACAAAAAAATCTGAGGCAATTGAGTTTATAAAATTTATTCTAAAAGAAAGCACCCAAAAAATATTTTTAGAAGAAAGCGGGTATTTACCTGTATTAAAAGATATATACGACAATAAGAATTTTTTAATTGAATATCCTGAATTGAAATTCTATAAAAGACTAATTAAGACTTCGGTGCGAAGGCCTTTTTTAGAAAAATATACACTTTATTCAGATGTAATATCATACTATTTAAATCTAGCATTAAAAAAACAAATATCGATTGATTCGGCATTATCTAAAGCAGAACATATAATTAATTCTAACGAATTATTTATCAAGTAAATTTTATGAAAACTAAATTATTTGAGAAATTAAAAAAATATCACTTCGAGCTGAAACACTTAACGGTACTATTCGCTGGTTTAATTGTATTTCAGCTGGTTCTTTCAATTATCCACAAGACATCATTGCGCAACTTCGTTGAAAATTCGCAAGAATGGTATCAGAAACATTCAGCGGAAAGATTAGCTAATCTTACAACTACTACTTTGGAATTATTATTAGAAACAGCACGAATGAATTTGCCTGTCAACAGTGCAGGTAAAGCAAAGATTATTCAATTCTTTAATATTATTTTCAATCAGCAAAAACTCCAGCAAAACATAGAAGATATTTGTCTACTAATAGAAAGAAATAATAAAGTCTATGCAATTGATGATGGAACTATACTGTATGATTTTATATTTGAGCAAAAGGTACCGGAGCTGCAAATTAATAAGCAGCATTCTACTGCAGTGGATTTATACTTAAAAAATAAATCAGAACTAGTCAACAATGAACAAATCATAAACATACTTAAGGAAAAAGAAACATATTACACTTTAGTTCCCTTTGCTCCAAGTGGAGAGATAGTAGGTGCCCTATTTGTGAAAAATACCCCAGACTTTGGTTTTATTCAAAAAGAAATTGTAACAAATTACGAAGAGACCTCAGTGATTTATTCAGCTTTGTTTTTCCTCGGATTATTAGCTATGTATTATATATCTACTTACACGATAAAAGAAAGAGATGAAGCTCAAAAACTGTTGATGGAGGAAAATGAAAGAAATTTAAAAAAACAAATTGACCACGAAAAAGAATCACTGTTTACAAAAAGAATATATCACACACATCACAAAGCTGAAAAAGTTATGGGGTTTATTAAGGAAGATTTGCGACTTTTATCAAATGAAAATATAGAGGAAATTAAATATCGAGTTAATAAATACTCTAACTTTATTTCTCGTGTAATTTATGATATGAAGTGGTATGACCCTCCTATTCAAACAATAAGAAATAGTGCGTTTAATACAAATATCAACGAAGTTATAAAGTTTATTGTCAAAAATTTATTTAACAGAACCGCAAAACAAACAGGCTCTTACAAAGTTAACTTAGAACTTGATAACAATTTGCCATTAGTTCATATCAACGAATTTGTTATTTGGGAAATTGTTGAACCTTTAATTCAAAACAGTATAGACCATGCAAATGTGGATAATTTGCAAATAAAAATTATAACGAAATTTAATCCTAATGAATTTATTAGTTATTTAATTATTGAAGACAATGGAAAAGGTATTGCTGCTGAACTACTGGAAAAGTCAGAAAATGGAATAAAAAAACTTTTCCAGGAAAATGTTACGAGTAAAGGCTCAAATAAATCAAGTGGTTATGGCTGCTACATTGCATATGAAATGGCTGAACGATGTAATTGGAAATTAGATGCACTAAATTTGCCGAACGGCGGCTGCCAATTTATTGTTACAATTCCAAATCAATGAGGCTAAATATGATAGCAAAAGATAAAATTAACATAATTTTAATAGAAGATGATGAATACGATGTTAGGCGTGTTCAGAATACTATTAAACCATTTGCTGATAAAATTAATATTGCTGAGGTAGTTTCCGATGGTAAACTTGCTATTGAGTTCCTTACTCAAGATGAGGGTGCTTACGATATTGTTATTATGGATTATCAAATTGCAGGCGGTCTTCGCGGTGAAGAGTTAATTAAAAAACTAAAACTAATCGATAATTCCCTTCAAATAATTGTTATAACAAAGATGACAATAAATCTTACTGATTATGATTTTGCTCATAAGTTGATTGAAGCTGGTGCTTTTTGGTATTGTACAAAATATCCCGGCGATATTGAAGAATATATTTATCAGCCTACTGATTTTATTATGAGCATTTTTAATGCGTACGAGAAAAGAAAACTTATTAAGGAAAAGCAAATCTCTAATCTTAAATTAAAGAAAAATGTCGAGAATATTTTGCAGTCAAAAAAAATTATAGGTGTTTCTCAACATATCCAAAATTTAAGAGAACAAATAAAAAAATACTCGAGCAGCTCTGTTAATATTTTGATTAATGGTTCATCCGGTACTGGAAAGGAATTAGTTGCCTATAATTTGCATTATAACAGTCCCAGAAAATATGAAAACTTTGTGATTATAAATTGCGGCGGTATTCCCGATCAATTAATTGAAAGCGAATTATTTGGATACGAAAAAGGTGCTTTTACTGGAGCAGAAAAAAATAAGCCGGGCCTGTTTGAAGTCGCTAACAATGGTACTGTATTTTTAGATGAAATTTCTGAATTGCCACTTCCTGCTCAAGTGAAATTGTTAAGGGTTATTCAAGATGGTGAAATAGAAAAAATTGGTAGGACCGGCAGAGTAAAAGTTGATGTAAGAATAATTTCTGCTACTAACAAAAATTTAGAGGAAGAAATTAAGGCTAAGAGGTTTCGTGAGGACCTTTACTATAGATTAAATGTTATACCTATTTATGTCCCTCCTCTTAAAGATAGAAGAGAAGATATTCCTCTTCTAATTGATTATTTTATTACAGAATACTCACTTGATATGGGAAAAGAAAAACCTACGGTTGATGAAGGAGCAATGAAGATTCTAATTAACTATGATTGGCCTGGTAATGTGCGTGAGCTGAAAAATTTTGTTCAAAGGTTACTCTTCAATTGTGAAAGAGTAATAGATAAATCTTTGGTTGAATCTAATCTTGGTGCTAAAGTATTAAGTGGCTGGAACCAATTCGAAATTGATGGAATTAGTTTTAAAATTGGAGATGGAGTAAAAACATTAAAAGAAATGGAGAAGTTGTTCAGAGAAAAATATTTTAAGTACGTAAGACTGCAAAGTTCATCAGATGCTGAAGCTGCAAAAAAATTGGGATTGGCTCCACCAAACTACTATAGAATGTCTAAAGAACTTGGATTGAAATAAATAGCCTCTTTGGAATATACTAAAAATCAATCTTCAAATTTATTCATCCTCTTTTATTAATTATGTATTTAATAATATCAGCATTATTGCCTTAATAACCTTTTAAAGCCGGCTGCTTAATTCAAAAATTAAAAGCAAAAAAACGTTATATTTTTCCTTTAGTTTGTGGTATAATGTTTGAATTAGTTTTCTTTTATGATTCTTTACTGACCGAATCTTTTTGAGGTTTTTGCCAATGGAGTTATTTAAAAAAATTTTCTTAAGGAGAATGTTTCTATTTGTATTTCTATCAATTCCACATTCTCATCTTACCGCTCAAACAGCTTCTTTAGAAGCAACTCTAAAATTGCAAAATGTAAACGGAATAATGATTCCGTACCAAAATGGTTTTCCTCTTCCATCCTTTGAAAAACAAAATCGACAAATAATTGACCTCAAAGGTACATGGAAAAAACAACGATTTTCAGCCAATAGCAATATTTCATTAGCAAAAAGAGACCAAATAGGTATTGCTAATTTGGAAGCTGAGGCATTAAATAGATATAAAACAGATTATGATGATTCCGCTTGGGAAACAAAAGAACTCCCTAGTGTGGAAAATACAATAAATCAATTCCCAACAAGACCCGATATTTATCAAGATGGTGTGTGGTATAGAAAAAGCTTTTACGTAGACCAATCTTTGTCCAACAAATTTATAAAACTAATTTTCTACAGTGTTAATTATGTGGCTGATGTATGGATTAACGGAAAATATGTTGGTTACCATGAAGGAGGCTATACCCCCTTTGCTTTCGATGTGAGCGATAAGCTTAATTATGGTGGTTCAAATGTTATTGCTGTAAGAGTTGATAATCCTGCATGGAATACTCGAAACGATATTGTGCCTTTTGTTCAATGCGACTGGTTCAATTATACGGGTATAATACATGACGTTTATCTTGAGGTTACAGATAAAATAAGTATTATTCGAGCTGATGTGGTACCTATTGATACCGCTGGAGGTGTTAAAATAAAAATCGTTTCATTAAATAAAACACAACAAGCAGTAAATTTGTCTTATGATTTTCATGTATACGAAGCACGCATTGATTCTGACAACATTACTTCGGAATATGCGAAAGATTTGATTGGTAAGGAAGTACCGATAGCCATTCTTACTAGTTCTGCTTTCACAATTATACCTCCAGATTCAGTAGGTGTTTATCAAAATGGATTTGCTATTTTTAATCCCAAATTGTGGACACCTAAAAACCCAAACTTATACATACTCAAAATATCATTAGTAAAAGATGATGTTGTTCTTGACGAATATTATACTCAGTTTGGAATAAGAACTGCAGGTACTCAAGGAAATAAACTTTTGCTAAACAACAGAGTAATGTTTTTTACCGGTGCAGCAAGGCATGAGGACCATCCAAATTACGGGCGAAGTATACCAAAAAATGTTATTTACAACGACTTAAAAATTGTGAAATCACTTAATATTAATTTTCTTAGGACCGCGCATTACCCTAATCATCCTTTTACTTACTTGTTAACAGATAGAATGGGCATTGCTGTTATGGAAGAAATTCCTGTTTACTGGTTTAATAATGCTACAGAATGGCAAATACAAAATAATATACGACACATCCATCAACAGATGTTTAGAGAGATGGTGTTTAGAGATTATAACCGTCCCTCTATTCTTCTTTGGAGTACATCAAATGAATGTAAAGATGTTGCTAATAGAAAAATTTATAACGCTAATATAGTTTCAGATGTCAGGAATAATTACAACGATGGGCGATTAATTACACAATCTGCAGCTGCTGATAGCCCCGGTTCAAATGATGATACTCAGCAGCCTTTAGATGCAGCAGGTTGGACAATGTACTTTGGCGTGTTCTATGGAACACCATTTTACAGGGTGGGAAGCATAAATTCTGAAACTGTTAAATTTTTGCTCGATGCAAAAAATAATTTTCCAAATAAACCTATTATAAATACTGAGTTTGGTTACTGGTCTACAGAAAATAATTCTACAACAAATGACCAAATAACAGTTTTCAATCAAACGTTTAATGCCTTCACCTATTTTTCCGCACTTGATAAGACAAACAAAATAAATCAAAATGGTTGCTTAGCAGTTTCAACTTGGTGGTGTGTGTTCGATTGGTACAGGCATGATAACCCCGGCGGTTATCAGAGTATGGGGTTATATTCGATGGATAGAACGATTGCTAAACCTGTAGCAGAAATATTAAAGAATGCATATCAACCATATTATGATTTGGAAGGAGTATTAACCGAAGTTAAAGATGAAAAAGGAATAAAGCCTAATGAATTTCTGCTAAAGCAAAATTACCCTAATCCCTTTAATCCTTCTACAATTATTGGCTATCAATTGCCGAATGGCAGTTTTGTAACGCTGAAAGTTTATGATATTCTTGGTAGAGAAATTGTAACTTTGATAAATGAGTATAAACCTGCCGGGGAACACAAAGTAAAATTTAATGCAGCAAATTTGCCAACAGGAGTTTACTTCTACAAATTTACTGCAGGTGATAAAACTTCTGTAAAAAAGATGATACTGCTTAAATAAGGAAAAAAGCAACATCAGAAAGAGTTAAATTTGACAAACAGCCTGAGGTGACAAGTGAGACTAAGAAAGAGATTTTTTATTAATTACTTTTACAATCTGAGTTTTACAACTCGAGCTATGCATTAAATTATATATTTACCTTTACTTGTCACTTGTCCCATGCCATCTTTATTTATAAATTTTTTTGCTTCATGGCTTTTTCTACTTAGTTTATTTTTATCTTACCTATTTGTTTGAGATTGCTTCACTCATTTCGCTTGTTCGTAATAATAATGTAAGCAAGATTGGTTGAGACATCTGCTTTCTCTTCATTAGTTACACAGAGAACCACAGAGAATGTAATGGGCGAGGAACCCTACAATTGAAATGATCTTATTTGAATTACAAACAAGCTAATAAGATTTCAATAAAGTAATGATACTGACGAGCCTTTGACTCAATTATACCATAAACAAAACCTTACCACAAGGTGGTGGATTCTCATTTTTTATTTAGATAACCTTAGTAACATCACCTACCAAAAAAGAAAAATTAACCTTATTACCTTATCCTTAATTTTTGTTTCTTCAAAGCATATTTGCAGTAGACAAATTTCTGCTTTTCCTCTAATGCAAAAAGTACAGCCATTTTTTTCATATTCTACTCCTCGCGGCTGCTGCATAATTTGAAGGTTAAGCACTATCTTTGGTTATTATTAAAACAGTAGTGGCAAAAAAAATAATTTGACAAAAGAAAATTTTTTTATTAATATGAAAACGTTATTAAATTGTAATCTATATATTTTTGTTAACTTATTTTTTTACAATAAGTTATAGACTGTAATCGTTTTCAGAAATAATATAAAATATATGATTAGTTTAAAAGAAGTCGCAAAAAAAGCTGGAGTTTCAGTAGCTACTGTTTCAAGAGTATTAAATGACAGAAAGTATATTAACTCTGAAACACGCCTTAAAGTTGAAAAAGCAATTAAACAGTTAAACTACAGACCTAATCGTGTAGCTCAAAGGCTTCGTTTAAAAGATGGGCAACGAAAGTTAATTGGTTTGCTGGTCCCAGATATCCAAAATCCCTTTTATGTTGATGTGGTTAGAGGTGTGGAAGAAACTGCTTATGCAAGGGACCACGCCGTATTTGTAGGAAATTTTGCACAAGATGAAGATAAAGAAAAAATGTACTTAAATATAATGAAGTCTGAGTCGATAGATGGACTTATTGTTGCCCCAAGTCATGAAAAAGATAGTGAGGTTACAAGTCTTGTTAACGCCGGCTTGCCTATAGTTTGTGTCGATAGAGGATTAAGTGAGGTAGATGTTGACGTAGTTTTGGTAGATAACAGAAAAGGTGCTTTTGATGCAGTCGAGTATTTAATTCAAAAAGGTTATAAGCGGATTGCTTATATAGGTGGCTTGCCGCAAATACCAACCACAATGCAAAGAAAAGAAGGTTATGAAGATGCTCTTAGAAAATATGGACTGCCAATTGACCCAGCATTAATACGCTTTGGTGATTCGAAACATGAAAGCGGTAAGAAGTTAACCGAAGATTTATTGAATTTGCCAAATCCTCCCCAGGCTCTTTTTACAGGTAATAATCTAATTACCTTAGGTGCTCTTGAAACTATTCATAATCGTAAATTAAAAATTCCACAAGATGTTGCAATAGTTGGTTTTGATGATATGTATTGGTCAATTTCGTTAAATCCGCCATTGACTGCTGTTCGACAGCCAGGCTTTGAAATTGGAAAAAGAGCTGCTGAGATGCTTTTTCAAAAAGTTAAAGAACCAGATAGACCCCCTGTTAAATTGATGTTAAAAACTGAACTAATTAAACGGGAATCTTGTTGATTTTTTATCTCGTGGTAAATAAAAATTAAATGGGAAATGTTATGAAAAGTTTATTACTAAACAAAAATAAGATTCTTTTAATATTAGTGTTATTCTCATTAACTACATTGAAAGCACAAATTTCAATTGCGCCTCAGCCCGCTTTTTTTGGTAAAATTCCACTCGGTAGTTCGGCTGATAGAAATATTCTTATTACTAACTTAACGGCAAATAATATTACTGTATCTAACGTAAATATCGTAGGACCATCAGCTTCAAAGTTTACGTTAAATACCCCCACCTCTTTTACTTTGTTTCCAGTTCAGTCAGTTGAAGTTAATGTTTCTTATTCTCCTACTGTACAAGGATTCGATTTGGGAATTCTCCAGATGCAAACAAGTTCTGGTACTATTACAGATACATTAAAAGCTTACGGTTCATTAATAGTGGGCAATACAATAACATTTGAAAGAATATTCGGGAGCTCTGAATCAGAAGATGATTATGGTAATTCTGTTAAGCAGACAGTCGACGGAGGCTACATAATTGTGGGACAAACTACAAAGCCCGAGGAAAATTTCCCAGATGTATTAGTAGTAAAGACAGATAAATTTGGGAAACCTCTATGGTCTAAAATTTATGGCGGTGCTTATACAGAAAATGCTTCCGATGTAATAGTACTTAACGATGGGGGTTTTTTGATTGCTGGAACTTCCGATTCTTATGGCGACGGTACTAATGATGTGTTTATACTGAAGTTAGATTCTAACGGCGATTCGCTTTGGCTAAAAGCATTTTCAAATAGTGATATTGAAAATGCAAGTAGAATAATAGCTACACAAGATGGTGGATTTATACTTTGCGGAAGTACTACTTCAAATTCGCCTGGAGCGACAAGTGATGTACTTGTAATGAAAGTGGATCAAGATGGAAATCTAATTTGGAAAAAAAGCTATGGCGGAAGCGGCGGTCAACAAGCAAGTGATATTTTAGCTCTATCTGATGGTTATATTTTTACAGGCTCTACTTCTGACCCAAGTACTGGTATTTCTGATGTTTATCTTGTCAAGATTGATTTGTCGGGTAATTTAATATGGGAAAAAACATTAGGCGGTTCAGAATTTGATGCTGCTAATTCTGTATACCCTGCATCGGATGGTGGATTTATATTAGCAGGATATACTTCAAGTTATGGTGCAGGCGCAAGAGATGCTTATCTTTTAAAGACAGATGCAAATGGAAATGAACAATGGCATAAAACCTTCGGTACTGAACATTCAGATGGATTTGCAAGCGTTATTCAGACCAACGATGGTGGATATTTATGTGTTGGTTATTTAAATACTTTCTTTTCACAGCAGTTTATTTATGATGATCTTTTTGTGGTTAAGACTGATGCACAAGGTAATTCAGTTTGGCAAAAAACTTTTGGCGGCAATAGAGAAGACGCTGCTTCTAAAGTAATAATTAGCAACAACGGAAGCTTTATAATTTTAGGCGGTTCTAATAGTTATTCCCCTAAAAATAAATTATACTTGATTGCTCTTAATGAAAATGGTGAAATAACAAAAGTAGGACAAGATAAGCCATCTGATCAGTTACCTGCTGATTATAATTTATCTCAAAATTTTCCTAACCCTTTTAATCCAACAACAACCATAAAATTTACAATACCACAAAACTCCTCGTTATACTCAGCTTCAAAGAAAGAGGTGTCGGGGGTGTTGGTAACCTTGAAAGTTTATAATCTTCTTGGAAAAGAAGTCGCTACACTAATTAACGAAGAAAAATCTCCTGGAAATTACGAAGTTAAATTTGACGGCAGTGACTTACCAAGCGGAGTTTATTTCTACCAGCTAATTGTAAGGGATATCTCATCAAAACAAAATTACAATTTTATTTCAACTAAGAAGATGATACTGTTAAAGTAAAAGTTTACGGAAAAATTTTTGGGGAGTTAAACTTAAACAATACAAACATGGAGGTACAATGATAAAAAAACACAGCAACCATTTTATTTCTATGCTTCTTGCCTGCTTAATTTTTGTACAATTTTCTTCTTATGCGCAAAACACGGGGGGAATTACAGGCAAAGTAACTGACTCTTCTACAGGTGAAGCACTTCCTGGAGCTAATGTTGTACTGGCGGGTACAAATTATGGAGTTTCAACTGACCGCTACGGTGCATACAAACTTGATAAAATTCCACTGGGTAATTACACACTCAAAGTTAGTTATATAGGCTATGAAGATTTTACTACGCCTGTATCACTGACAAAAGCAAACTACACGGTAAATGTAGATGTAAAACTTAATATGACCGCAGTGCAAATTTCTGAAATTGTTGTATCGGGTTTATTACAAGGTCAAGTGAAAGCGCTTAACCAACAGCTGAACGCTTCTGATATTAGAAATGTGCTTTCACGTGAAGAAATTGAAAAATTTCCCGACTTAAATACAGCTGATGTATTACAAAGAATGCCGGGTATTAATATTTCAAGAAGTTTGGGAGAAGGTAGTTTTGTTTACATTAGAGGAACTGAACCAAGATTAACAGGTGTTACTGTAGATGGACAAAAATTAGCCTCTTCTGATGATGAAGAAAGAATTATTGATTTGGGCGTAATTAACTCAAGTCAATTAGCTTCTGTTGAAGTAACTAAAGCATTAACACCTGACATGGATGCAGATGCAATCGGCGGTGCAGTTAATTTGGTAACAAGAAGTCCATTTGATTATGAAAAACCAATACTTAAAATTGATGCTGGTGGAGGCTATGCTGTTCAAGGTAAAAAACCACTTTATAGATTTTCAGCTTCTTACTCGGGATTTTTAGGCGAGAATAGAGACTTTGGCTATACTATAAGTGGTAGTTATTATCGTAACAATATCCGTGGTTATTCTGATGAACTTACATGGGACAATGTAAAAGATGCTAACGGTAATACTATCCCATTTGCTTTAACTAATTTTAGCCTTTTCGATTATAACACTCAAAGAGACCATTATGGTCTTAGTGGTGTATTAGAATATAAAATAGATAAAAATAACTCTTTGCATTTGAGAGGAATGTATAATCGGAAAAAAGATGATCAGTCAAGAAACAATATACAATGGAGGCCCGACAAAGGTACTTTTCTTAATGCAACTACCATTTCAAACGGTAGGTTGGCTTTTGAATTTCAGAATAGAACAGAAGATCACCAAATTTATGGCTTTGCCTTAGGTGGAATTCATAACTTTGGAGAGCTAAGATTAGATTATGATTTTAATTACAGTTATGCACGTCAAAAAAAGATAGACCCTGGACAAATTAAATCTTCATGGCAACTAAGCAGTAAATTAAACTGGATTATGGATGTTTCAGACCCTGACTTTCCTCAATTTACGGTTACAAACAAAGATTCAACTTATTATCAAGACCCTGCTAATTGGGAAATTGACACTCAAGACTACAGAACAACTGACATAAAAAATAATGTTTATACGGGTGTTATTAATTTCAAAATGCCTTATGACCTTTTTGGAGCACCCGCAGAATTAAAACTGGGCGGAAAGTTAAACATCGATAAAAAAAGTAAATCAGCAGAAAGATTTAAATACAAATGGAAAGGCTCAAGTAAAGTATATATGAGTTCTGTTTCTAATTATGAAACTATTTCTAAGTTTTTACAGGACAAATATTTCTTTGCACCAATGGTTGATAATACAATGGTTCGCAATTTCTTCGACCAATACAGAGGTCTTTCGAACGGACTTGTAGAAACAATAGTTTATAACGATACAGATGGTTCAGGCGGCGATTACGATAATACTGAAAATGTTTACTCTTTTTATTTGATGACCAATTTTAATATTAATGACCTTTCTGTTTTAGCTGGAGTTCGTGATGAATATACTCACACAGACTACGAAGGCAATAAAGTATTGCTTGACCCTAGCGGTAATTTCTTAAGTTTGGCTCCGGCAAATACTAAGAAAAATTACAACAACTTTTTCCCTTATCTCCATTTGAAGTACAAAATTGCAAGTAAAACTAATCTAAGATTTGCAGTAACAAGAAGTATTGCACGGCCAAATTATTTTGACCTTGCACCTTATTATTGGCTCGATCAAAATGGTAAGACAATTACACAAGGCAACCCTGATCTCTTACCAACAGTTTCTACAAATTTGGACTTAATGTTTGAGCATTACTTCCAAGGAATAGGTGTTTTCTCAGTCGGGTTGTTTTATAAGAACATGGATAAAGTTATTTACAGCAGAACCTATCAGCAAGTTGGCGGCGTTTTCGACGGATACGAAATTAGTGAACCAGTCAATGGAGGCAGTGCTGAACTTTACGGCATAGAAGCTAACTGGATGCAGCAGTTCTCCTTCTTGCCTGGATTCTTAAATGGCTTCGGAATTTATGCTAACTATACATACACAAAATCTAAAGCTAAATTACAGTACAGAGATTGGACAGCAATGCCCGGCCAAGCTGGCGATGTTGGTAATGTTGGACTAAGTTACGAAAAATATGGTTTGACAGCTCGACTAAGTCTTAATTATAATGCTGCTGTGTTATATCAGGTTGGAATTAATCCTGACTTTGATAGGTATACTGATGCGAACACCCATCTTGATTTTACGGTTATCTATAAATTACTGGATAATCTTTCTATCTATGTTGACTGGATTAATATTACAAATGAACCTGATAGAGAATACTATGGTGTATCGACAAGACCTAGACTTAATAACTATTTTGGCTGGTCAATGCGCTCCGGAATTAAACTTGACCTGTAAAAAGTTATAGTTCTATATCATTTGTTTTGAATTTTAGTGGTTGACTAAAGAGTAATTTCTTGTGAAAATTTGTGTAGTCCGTGTCATCCGTGTTCCACTCTATAGAAAAAATAATTACTCTTTAGTCAACACTCATTAAGACTTTCAAAAATTTTGATGCAGTTATCGGACAGTCAGATTAAAAATGATTTAATTCTACTCTTAAAAATTTTTTTGTGTGCTTAAATTATTGGATTAAATAGTAATGAGAAAAAACAGTTCAGATTATTTTCTTTTTGCCTTTGTGTTAATAATTATTTGTGGTTTTGCGAGTACAAAAGCTATTGCTCAAAAATCCAACTCATTTGTTAATTCCACAGGGATAAAAATGATTTACATCCCTAATGGTTCATTTTTGATGGGTGAAATGAATACCACCAAACCCGATTCGACTATGGAGTATTTAACAAATGGCGATTATGATGAAAAACCAGTTCACAAAGTTACAATCACCAAGCCGTTTTATATTTCTGAAACTGAAATTACAGTAGAACAATACAAAAAATTCAAACCAGGCTATGTTGGAGTAAGAAAATATTATCCTTATGCAACAGGAATTAATTGGTATGACGCAGTTGAATTTTGCAAATGGCTTAGCAAAAAAGAAGGGAAAATATATCGTCTGCCAACTGAAGCCGAATGGGAATACGCATGCAAAGCTAATTCTAATACACTTTATTCTACTGGCGATTCATTGACTGATTTACCTAATGCTTGGGGACTAAAAAACCTTCATAATGAAATCGCTGAATGGTGTTATGACTGGTATGGATTATATCCTTACAAAGACCAAGTTGACCCTGTGGGTCCAGATACTGGATTTGCCAAAGTTGTAAGAGGCGCTGGGTTAGATAGACAAACTCCATATTATTCACGCTCGGCAAATAGAG
The DNA here is from genome assembly GCA_041538185.1 of Melioribacteraceae bacterium 4301-Me. Classification (NCBI taxonomy): domain Bacteria; kingdom Pseudomonadati; phylum Ignavibacteriota; class Ignavibacteria; order Ignavibacteriales; family Melioribacteraceae; genus Pyranulibacter; species Pyranulibacter aquaticus. The sequence continues at coordinate 138,132 of JBGORM010000002.1, forward strand.
CAAGCATCGCACCCACTTTTCCCCCAATGTCTAACAAAGAAATGCTTGATTTACAGAAAAAAAATGCTTTTGCTTCCGTTAATCAAGGTAAACAAGAAGAAAAACCGCAAGGTTTTAAGGATGTAAATATTTATAAGAATTTTTACAGAGACGTCTTGAACAATGAAGGCAATTCTAATATTGGCTTTAGAATTGTATTGGCATCAATGCCTAAAACTAAACCAATTAGAGTAAATAAACCTTATGTTTTTGAATGTGTAAAACAAAATAAAAATTTAGTTGATATTGGACCATCACCTGATAAACCCTTTTTTAGAAAAAGATATTTACTTCCTATTCCGCCAGAAAATACTCCTATAGATAAATTAAAAGATATTTCTGTAACAGGCTTATCTTCATCTTTTCTTAGACATAATCACAGTCCCGCATTAGAAGTATTGCCAAACGGTGATGTGCTGGCAATCTATTTTTCAGCAGTTGAAGAAATTACACCTGATGTATCACTAATTGCTGCACGATTAAGATTTGGTGCTGATGAGTGGGATATGCCAAGTCCTTTTTTAGATTTTGCTGATGTTGACGATACTTCTCCAATGCTGTGGAGAGATAATGACACAGTTCGTTTTTACTGGGGGAATAATAAACTCGATTCGGGATTTCCTTTTCAGTGGATTTCTAGTAATGATAATGGTGCAACATGGAGTCAAGTTTACTTTCCAATATTCGAGACACCAATCGGTCCGCATTCAGCACAACCAATAAACACAGCTTTTAGAGATAAAGCTGGTAATATTTATGTAGCTTGTGATGGTATTGGTGCCAAATCTGAACTATGGGTCAGTAAAAACAACGGCAAAACATGGATAGATACAGGCGGAAGAACCGCTGGCAGGCATACAAGTTTTGTCTTATTAAAAGATGGAAGAATTCTTGGAATGGGAGGCAAAAGCAGTAACATTGATGGATATATGCCTGCATCAATTTCTTCTGACGGCGGGAAGACCTGGAAAATTGAAAAAACACCTTTCGCTTCGTTGGGAAGCAACCAACGACCAATAATAATAAGATTAAAAAGCGGTCGACTTTTTATGGCTGGCGATTTCCAAGATATAAATGGTTTTCAACCAAAAGGAATTACACAGCGCGGTTCTTACGTTGCTTTATCTGATGATGAAGGAATGACCTGGCACATTAAAAAATTAATAGGTACACAATTTCATGAAGAACAAGATAAAGCTGAAAAAATGCACGGGGAAACAATCGGATACACTGTTGCTCGACAAGCTCCCAATGGCAATATTCATTTAATAACTTCTATGAACGAACCATGTCTTCATTTTGAATTTAATGAAGCCTGGATTTTGAGTTCGGATTCAACTACAAAAATTGATATTCACCAAGATAATCCTCCAGTTACAAAGATTAATGATGTTAAAGAGTATATTGAAAAATATCCTAATGGAAAACTGAAGGCTAAGTGGTATGCTGGAATTGCAGATAATGGACGGTACCTTCTTCATGGTAAAGAAGTTTTTTACTACAGCAACGGAAAAGTTCAAAAAGAAGCTGAATATGACAAAGGGAAAAAAATTGGAACCGAAAATTACTATGATGAAAAAGGCAGAAAATTGTGGAGCTGGAAATATAATAAAGATGGTACTGCTATTTGGACAACTTATTGGGAAAACGGAAACAAGAAAACAGAATCAACTTGGAGGGATAAAAGATGTATTGGAAATGCTTACGAGTGGGACGTTAGCGGCAAATTAATTCGACAAGTAAAATTTATTGATGGAGTGCCTCAATAGATAATCTTATAAAAAACAAAGAAAGAAAAAATGGAAAGAAGAGAATTTTTAAAACAAGTCACTCAAATTGGAATTGGTGCAGCTGCAATTACCGCACTTCCAAGTTTTCTTAAAGGGATGCGGTTAAACACTGACAGGCCCTGGAACTTTGTTTTCATACTTGCAGATGATATGGGCTGGAATCAAACCGGCTACGGCGGTTCTGATTTTTATGAAACACCTAACATCGATTCAATAGCAAGAAGCGGAATGATTTTTACTCAAGCTTATGCACCTGCACCAACTTGTTCACCTTCTCGTGCCGGAATTTTAACTGGCAAATACCCTGCAAGGCTTCATTTGACCGAATACATACCGGGAGATCCCTATCCATGGGCAAAACTTCGCGCTCCTAAAATGGTGGATTTCCTTCCACTTGAAGAAATAACTATTGCAGAAATGTTAAAACCAGCAGGCTACGTAAGTGCTATGGTTGGCAAATGGCACTTGAGCAAAGATAAAAAATATAAATTAGGCAGACCGGGTGACCCTGATACTCAAGGATTTAATTTTGTCCACCCTACTGTTAAACCAGAAGACAATGCAAATCCAAATAAAGATGCTCATCATGCAATTGAAATAACTAATGAGGCAATTAAATTTTTAGAAAAATATAAAGATAAACCATTCTTCCTATACGTTGCCCATCATGTTGTGCATAGACCAATAATGGAACATGCAGACTTGATTTATAAATATCAGGAAAAGAAAGGCTCAGATGAACTGATAAATAACCCTATTATGGGTGCAATGATTGAAAGAATGGATACGGAAATTGGTCGACTTCTCAAAAAACTTGACGAACTTAATCTTACTCAAAACACAATAGTTGTTTTCTTTTCTGATAACGGAGGTTACAACAAATTACAAGCTCAAGACCCGCTGCGTGGCGGTAAATCAATGTTATACGAAGGTGGAATTAGAGTGCCGTTTGCAATTCGCTGGCCTGGGGTAATAAAACCAAATACTGTAAATTCAACTCCTGTTTGTGGTATTGATTTCTTTCCAACATTTGCTGAGATAGCTGGAATTAAAAACTTACCTAAAGACGTAGATGGTGTAAGTTTGGTGCCTCTTCTAAATCAAACCGGTGATATAAATCGCAATGACCTCTTCTGGCATTATCCCCATTATCACCGGTTTGGCTATATGCCATCTGGAGCTGTAAGAGAAGGGAGATATAAATTAATTGAATGGTATGAAAGGTCATTTTTTAATGAGGATCATCCCGTTTCACTTTTTGATTTAGAAAGCGATTTAGGTGAAAAGAACGATATTGCTGATCAAATGCCTGAGAAAGCAAAAGAGCTTTGGGAAAAATTAAAACAATGGCGTAAAGGTGTAGGCGCTCAGGAGATGACTAAAAATCCAAATTTTGATCCCAAGAAAGCTCTTTTTTGGAATGATAAAGTAAATCCTAACGATCCTAAAGCTATTGGTCAATATTATTAATAAAGGAATTCTATGAGAACAATTACTTTGAATTACCCCCATAAATTAGTTTTTGGAAATGATTCGATAAACAACTTTGTTGAAGATTTTCTAAGTACTGGCCACAAAAATTTGTTTTTAGTAACTGCAACACCAATTCTGCCATTAATTAGACCGGCAATTGATGAACTGCGTAGGAATCATATAACTTTAGTTATTGAAGACGGAATTCTTGCCGAGCCTACAATTAATTCGTTTATAGAAACGTTTAAGAAAGCCGAAAGTTCAATGGCAGATAGTGTTGTTGGAATTGGTGGTGGAAGTGTTCTTGATGTTGCTAAATTAATAGCTGCTTTGTTAAACAACACTCAATCAATTTACGATATTCTTGGTATAGGAAAATTAAATTACAGAAAGACCTTTTTGGCTTGCTTGCCTACTACTTCTGGCACTGGAAGTGAAGTTTCCCCAAATGCAATTCTGCTTGACGAAAGTGACCAATTAAAAAAAGCAGCAATTAGTCCATACCTACTGTCTGATGCAGTTTACATCGATCCTAAACTTACAATTACAGTTCCTCCAAGAATTACAGCAGCAACTGGCATGGATGCATTAACACATTGCATCGAAGCTTATGCAAATAAATTTTCACATCCAATTGTAGACTTGTATGCTTTAGAGGGGATAAGATTAATATCAAAATTTTTAAAGCGAGCAGTTGATAATGGAAATGATTTGGAAGCAAGAGAAAATCTTTCTTTAGCAAGTATGTATGGTGGTTTGTGTTTAGGACCTGTAAACACTGCAGCAGTTCATGCACTTTCATATCCACTTGGTGGTGAATTTCATATTGCTCATGGTTTGTCAAATGCACTTCTTCTACCTTATGTTATTCAATTTAACCTTGATGCAGCACCTGAGAAATATGCTTCAATTGCAATTGCAATGGGTGCAAGTGAGAAGGAAACCAAAATTAAAACTGCTGCACAAACCGTAGATCTTTTGAAAAAATTATGTGAAGATATTGGAATACCCACGCGGTTATCTGAGTTAAATATTGGTGAAGAGTCAGTAGATAAAATTGCACAAATGGGTATGACAGTTACACGTCTTCTTAAAAATAATGTTAAAGAAATTACACTTGAAGATGCGAAGGAAATTATAAGATCAGCTTTATAAGTAAGTCGGCTTGCCGATCCGACAGTCGGAACAGCGTTCCGACTTACTGTAAGTCGATTCGCTGAACCGACAATCGGGGCAACGTTCCGACTTACTGTAAGTCGGTTCGCTGAACCGACTATCAACTAAAAAAGGAGTAAATTATTTTCACAGGAATGAACACAAAATGCTAAAAGAAAAAACAGTTTCTGGAATAGCAGTACCAATGCTTACACCCTTTAACGAAAATGGAGAAGTAGATTTACACTCGTGCAAAAAAATAATCGATAACTTTATTGAAAAGAATGTTCATCCGTTTTTACTTGGAACTACTGGAGAAGGACCTTCCATTAGCAATAATGAACGAAAAAAATTAATTGATTATGTAGGAAAAAATTACGCTGGTAAAACGAAAATTTACGTGAGCGTAGGGAGTAATTGCGTCAAAGAAAATATTGAAAACGCTAAGATATATTCAGATTTAGGAGCTGATTTCATTGTAGTCTTGCTACCGGGTTATTATCAGCTTACAACCAACCAAATTATGAAATATTTTGAAACTCTTGCAGAAAATTCGCCAAGGCCAATTCTACTTTATAATATTCCTCAGACTACACACCATTCAATACCTTTAGATGTTGTAGAAAAATTGAGCCACCATCCAAATATTGTGGGACTTAAAGATTCGGAGCGGGACATTGAACGGTTTGACAAAGCTATTGAGATGTTTAAAGACAGAAAAGATTTTTCTCACATGGTTGGTTGGGGTGCAAAAAGTTTTTACTCGTTATCAAAAGGTTCGGATGGTTTAGTACCAAGTACGGGGAACTTTGCCCCTGGCATGTTTAAAGAAATGTATGATTCGGTGAGAAGGGGGGACTTAAAAAACGCAGAAAGATTACAACTTGAAACTGATGAATTAGCAAAAGTATATCAAAAAGATAGAACACTCGGCCAGTCTTTAGCTGCTGCAAAAATTATTATGAAATTTTTTGATTTATGTGAACCTCACATGCTTTTTCCATTAACAAGATTGACAGACGAAGAAGAGAAAATAATTATTAAAAACATTGAACAGCTAAAAGAAAGAATAAGGATTTACTAATGGCAAAAGAAGAATTAAAAAAACCCCTCCCTTTGGGAAGAGTTAGGGATGGGCAGTCGATTATTGGAATTACAATGGGTGACCCGGCTGGTATTGGTCCTGAAATTACCGTAAAAGCATTTTCACACAAAAGCATTCATAAGATTTGCAAACCAATTGTGATTGGAGATTCATCTGTTTTAGCAAATGCAGTTTCTTTTCTTAAAAGCAAGGTTAAAATCAATTCAATTAAGAGCGTAGATGATGCAAAATTTAGCTTTGGGACTATGAATGTGTATGATTTAAATAACGTGGATGTAAAAAAACTAAAGCTTGGTAAAGTCTCAGCAATGGCGGGTAACGCAGCATTTGAATCTGTAAAGACTGCCATACAATTAGCACTTGATAAAAAAATTGATGCTGTTGTAACTGGTCCAATACACAAGGAAGCGCTTAACTTGGCAGGGCACAATTTTTCGGGTCACACCGAAATTTTTGGCTATTACACAAAAACAAAAAACTATGCAATGCTTCTTGTTGAAGGGAACATGAGAGTAATACATGTTACTACTCATATCTCTTTAAGAAGTGCGTGTGATTTAATCAAAAAGAAAAGAGTATTTGAGGTTATTAAACTTGCAGACGAAGCTTGTCGAAAACTTGGCATTAAATCACCAAGAATAGGAGTAGCTGGTTTAAATCCACATGCAAGTGACGGTGGTTTATTCGGCTGGGAAGAGCAAAAAGAAATAATTCCAGCTGTAAAAGCTGCAAAGAAAATTGGAATTAATGTAGAAGGACCGTTTGCAGGCGACACAATTTTCCCAAAATTAAAAGGTGGTTCGTATGATATAGTGGTTGCAATGTATCACGACCAAGGTCATATTCCATTAAAATTACTTGGATTTAGTTGGAACGAAAAAAAACAGAAATGGGACTCAGTAAGCGGTGTAAACATAACTGTCGGTTTGCCAATCATCAGAGTATCTGTAGATCATGGTACTGCATTTGACCAAGCGGGTAAAGGAACCGCTACTGAAGAAAGTCTGCTTAATGCAATTTCCTATGCTGCAGCTATGGCTAAAAATTCTAATTAAATTTTCTATTATTGATTAAATATGAGTAAAAATTATGATTGCTGTTATTGCCGATGATTTTACTGGGGCAGCTGAATTAGCAGGATTGGGTCTAAGATATGGTTTAAGAGTGGAAATTGATTCAAACGGAATTGAAAATTCGGATGCTGAGCTTTTGATTATTGCGACTGATACGAGATCAATGACTTCCGAAAAAGCATACAATGAAGTTAAAAGGATTACAGAAGAGTTAATTAAATCTAATGTTTTGTGGATTTACAAAAAAACAGATTCTGTTTTAAGGGGTCATGTATTGACAGAACTCAAAGCAATGTTAGAAGCTACCAATAAGGATAAAGTTTTATTAGTGCCGTCCAATCCTGCTTATGGCCGGCTAATTAAAAATGGTACATATTATATTAATAATACACCTGTGCATTTAACTGGTTTTGCTGACGACCCGGAGTATTCATTATTAACATCTAATGTTCTGGAGATACTTGGTGATATAAATGGTCTACAAGCCTATTTAGTTACAAAAAAAAATGATGCTATCGTAAATGGCGTAGCAATTGCCGAAGTATCTTCCATTAATGATTTGGATTATTGGGCAGAAAAAGTAAATCAAGATATAATTCCAGCAGGTGCATCTGGCTTTTTTTCATCTCTGTTAAAAGTAAAGGGCTTCAATCAAGTTCATACTGCAAATCAAAAAATAAAATTTGGAAAGAAATTTTTGTTTATATGTGGAAGTGCATTTTCTCAGGGACGCATTGCTGTCGAAGAAGCAAAAATGAAAGGTGCTAAAGTATGCGAGATGCCGGATGATGTGTTCTATGATAGACCGCCTAAAGAGAAACATTTTAAAGAATGGGTAAAGGATACTATTAATGCATTTAAAAGTAATTCTAAAGTTATAGTGGAAATAAATCAACCAGTTGTTAAAAAACCTGACTTTGCAAGACGTCTACGCATAGAAATAGCAAAGCTTGTTGAAGAGGTTATTGACAAAGTAGAAGTGGATGAGTTGTTCATTGATGGTGGAGCTACTGTCTATGCTATTTCTAAACAATTAAATATGAGTAAATTTTTGCCGTGTCAAGAAATTGCACCCGGTGTAATTAGGATGAAAGTGGATAACAGACCAAATTTCCATCTTACAATTAAACCTGGTAGTTATCTGTGGCCCGATGAAATTTGGAAGTTCGATTGACTCTTATTTGGCATTCATTTTAACAATAACGAATGGAGCTGCTGATGAATAATCATACTTTGCACTACCTCGACTATATAGTGATTGTTATAACTTTGTTTATAGCACTTTTTTACGGCAAATATTTTTCAAAAAAACAGACAAGCACCGACGCATATTATGCGGGCGGCAGAAATTTACCACCTTGGGCTGTTGGCATTTCTATACTTGCTACATTAATCAGCAGCATTACCTTTTTAGCTTATCCAGGAGAGGGATTTAAATCCAATTGGATTTTACTTGTACAAGCAATTATGGTGGTTGTTGTTCTATCTGGCTTGGTTTGGTTTGTAGTGCCTCTTTACCGTAAGGTTATAGGAATAAGTGCGTATGAATATTTTGAAAAGAGATTTGGTCCTTTTGCAAGATTTTACAGCTCTGCTGCTTTTACCCTTACTCACTTTAGTAAAATGGGTAGTGTCTTTTTCTTACTGGCCTTAGCTCTTAGTAGTATGACAGGCGTTAACACTTATTTAATAATATGGGTAGTTGGTTTTGTAATAATTTATATTGCTTTGAAAGGAGGTATGGAAGCTATTGTATGGCTGGATGTTCTGCAAGGTTTTATGCTTATTGGCGGCGGCCTAATCAGTATTATAATAATTCTTTTTAGTGTTAATGGCGGACCTGCAGCAATTATTAATTATGCCGTTGAACATGATAAGATTGGTTTTGGTCCTTATGACTGGGACTTGACCAAACTGACTTTTATTGTAATGGTTTTTAATGGAATTTTTTATGGCATCCAAAAATATGGTACCGATCAAACAATTGTACAGCGATATTTAACAACAAAAACTGAGAAAGGCGCAATTAAAGCAGCTTTAACCGGCGTCTTTTTGAGTTTGCCAGTCTGGGCTTTGTTTATGTTTATTGGAACTGCACTTTATTCCTATTATAATTTATCTGGTGAGACACTTCCAGCTAACATTAACCCCGATGCGGTGTTTCCGTATTTTATTATGACTAGGCTTCCTCCTGGAGTTACGGGGCTTGTTTTATCAGCACTTTTGGCCGCTGCTATATCAAGTCTCGATGCAGATTTGAATTGTTTATCAGCAATAGCTGTCGATGATTATTACGCGCGTTTCAAACCTCAAAGTTCTGATTCACAGAGATTAAGATTCGGTAGAATAATTATTTTAATTTCTGGCATCGCTGCACTTTTAATTGCTTCGCTTTATGTTTTTACAGGAAGCGAAGGCGTTTTAGGTATTGTCTTCGGTCTTTATGCTATTTTTTCCGGTGGTATTGCAGGTATCTTTTTACTTGGAATATTTAGCAGACATGCTAATAAGCATGGACTTTATACTGCGATTGTAGTTTGTATATTGTTTACGGCTTATGCTGTATTGACATCGACAAAAATAAACGGTAGCAGAGTTTTAGATTTAGGTGAGTGGAATTTTAGACATCATAGCTATATGCTGGGCGTTTATACTCACTTAATTATAATTGTTGTTGGGTACTTTGCAAGCTTTTTCTTTAAATCTGATGTACCACATAGTGACTTAACAATTTATGCTTGGTGGGAAAAAATGCGTAATAATCGAAAGCAATAAAAATTAATACGGATTGTGAATTAGACTTCGCAGAAAAAAGAAAGAATGAAAAATGATTTTGGTTTTCCTTGTCATTGTAATTTTTTTTATAACTATAAGCATTTCTAAGGGTAAAATTCACCCATTTCTAGTTTTGTTACTTGCTGGATTAGTTATGGGTTATGCAGCTGGTTTAGGTACAAATGAAGTGATAAAAAGAATTACTGATGGTTTCGGTTCTACATTATCGAGCATAGGGATTGTTATTGCTTCTGGAACGATTATTGGAACTTTTTTGGAAAAGAGCGGCGGTGCGCAATCAGTAGCTGAGTTTGTCTTAAAAAAGATAGGTGAAAAAAAGTCTATTTTGGCAATGAGCATTACAGGTTTCATTGTGTCTATTCCAGTCTTCTGCGATTCGGGATTTGTAATCCTTTCACCTTTAACCAAAGCGTTAAGTAAAAAAACTGGAGCGTCACTCGTTACATTATCGATTGCTTTAGCAACTGGACTTTATGCCACACATGTTTTTGTACCACCTACACCAGGACCTTTAGCTGCTGCGGCTACTTTAGGTGCGGACATTGGTTTGGTTTTAATCTTGGGTTTGATAGTTGCTGTTCCTACTACAGCAGCCGGATATTTTTGGGCAAAATATTTTTGTCGGAAATATCACATAGATCTTGAAAATAAATTAACAGAAGAGAAGAAAATTTTACCAAAGGCAAGTTCAGCTTTTGCTCCTCTATTAGTTCCAATTATTTTTATTTCTCTGAAGTCAATAGCGGATTATCCCACTCACCCTTTTGGACAAAATTTTTTAAAGGAATTTATAGATTTCTTTGGTCATCCAGTTGTTGCATTATTAATTGGCGTGGTGTTGTCTTTTTTCTTAAAAGATAAGAAAATAAAAGAAAGTAATTTTAGCTGGGTTTCAATTGGATTGAAAGAAGCTGGAACGATTATTTTGATAACCGGAGCTGGCGGTGCATTTGGCAATGTTCTGCGTGCTGCTAATTTGGGAGATACAGTTTCCAGTAGCTTATCGAATTGGCCAATTGGCATTTTTTTCCCATTTTTAATCGCTGCTGTACTTAAATCTGCTCAAGGCTCATCGACTGTTGCTTTGATTACAACTGCTGCGATTATGGTTCCTTTATTAAACATGTTAGGACTTGCCTCGCCGATTGCAAAAGCTCTTGTTGTGCTTGCAATAGGCGCTGGTTCAATGACAGTTTCTCATTTGAACGATAGTTATTTCTGGGTAGTATCTCAATTTTCAAATATGGATACATCAATAGCGTTGAAAACACATACTACAGCAACTCTCTTACAGGGAATAACTGGAATAATATTTATCTTTTTTCTGAAATTAATTTTTGTTTGACAGAATTGACAATATGTTTTGAAGAAATTTATAACTGTCTTTCTTCAAGAAAAAATCTATATGAAAAATAAAAGGCTATAAAATAATATTTAAAAAAGAGCAAAAGTTTTAGTCATTGATAATGAGGATGGGGTTATGAAAAACAGAGTTATTTTTTTCATTTTGTTTTTTATGTTGATTTTTTGCTACTCACTATACTTAAGAATATAGTTTAGTAACTCTACTGATTTTATTATAATTCACTTAATCTGAACTAATATATACTTGGTTCCGAATAATAAGTTAAATTCTTGATATAATTAAGTAATTACTAAGGTTAATAAATGAAATCAATAAATAAAATATCATTCATTGTTAGTATTCTGTTTTTTTCATTCTTGTTCTCAATAAAAGTTTATGCTCAGCAAGACAAGTTTAGCTTTATTGTTATATCAGATGTGCATATAAGCAGCGATACAATTCGTGATGCAAAACTTAAGCAATTTATTGGAGAAGTAAACAATAAAATATATGGTAATGCTTGTTTTATTGTTTTTACAGGTGATAATGTATCAAGCTACTTTGCTGATAGAAATAAACCGAATGATGTATCGAACAATAGGTCATTAAAATTTATTTCAATAGTAAGTAAGCTTAATATTCCATATTACATTGCATTGGGAAATCATGATTACAAAATAGACAGAGATAAAGATTCGGATGCGCCTTTTAGTCAGCATGAAATAGACACAATGGAAATACTATGGGAAAATTCTGCTAGTCTAAAACCGTTTTACTCATTTGTGTATGATGGGTGGAAATTTATTATTCTTAACAGTATGCGGGGAAGATATCTAAATCGTTTTTTTGATGATGTTCAAATGAAAATGCTTAAAAAGGAACTATCAGATGGTAAACCCGCTTTCTTATTTTTTCATCATCCGATTAAAACAGACCACTTCAGGATTTGGTGCAAGCCTAAAGATTTAATTACTGAAGAGAAAGAGCCAGAATTTTTCTCAATTCTTAGGGAATATAAGAATCAAGTTAAAGGAATTTTTGTTGGTCATGGCCACATGTGGAATGATGATATTTTATTTAACAAAGTAAAAGTTTACGAAACCACAACATTTGGAGAAAAAAAGCCTATTGCAGGCTATTTAATTGAAGCAAATCAAAATGGAGAATTTTTTATAAAAAGTTTTGAAAAAGAAGATAAACAAATTCACTGGGAGTCAAAATGAAAATTCCTTTTAGTAAAATGTTTTTACTGATAATTTTTTTTGTCTCTTATCAAACAATTATTTCACAGACGATAGCATTATACACTTTTGATGAACAACAAGGTATTTACCCAAGCTCGGTAATAAGTGATATATCAGATAATGATTACCCTTTGGTTATTGGTCCAGGTGGAATGATTGTCCCAGGCAAATTTGGCAATGCACTTCAACCAATCGAGCAGCCTAAAGCAGAATATCCAATTACCGGTAATATTCTTTTTGGCTTAGTGCCAATGAATCCATTGCCGGGCAGAAAAACCCTGCCATTGACATGGTATAATGCAAATTTTTGTGCCTTAATGACAAGCGGTGAAAAACATCTCAGAAGCGAGGTGGGTTTTGCAAATGTTACTAAAACAAAACTAAATCTTGGCAATTTTGATTGGACCGTAGAATTTTGGTTTCAAATGGCAGAAAGTACAAATCAAGATGGTGTAGTGTTTGAGATTGGGCAAGGACCGCGCGGGGATAATGATAACGTAACTAAATTAATTTTAAAAAAAGATCTTAAATCATTTTTGCTGATAAATAAACCAACAAGCACAAGTCTAACTATTCCTACAAATAATTTGTTAATTAAAGACGGCAACTGGCACCATTTAGCTTTTGTTTATGATTCAAAAGAACATCAAATGAAACATTTTATAGATGGTAAATTGCAAACGCTTCCTCCAAAATCAATCATTGAAGCTCTGCCGTTTGGTGAAGAAGCTTATATGAGTATTGGAAGAGATGGATTATGGGAAAATCCACTTCAGGGGAAAATAGATGAGTTAAGATTTTCCGAAGGTCAGGTTTACAAAACTAATTTTGTTCCGCCAAAAAGTTTTTCACCACTTTATAATGGAACGTACGCTAAAGAATCATTAAAAAAAGGACCTCCCTTACTCTTTGACGAAAAACACAAGAATGATATTCCTGTTAAATTGATGGACCGCAAGTATTTATTTATTGATGATGCAATTGTTCAGTCGATGAAAAATGTAACATTTAATGTAAATCCTCCGTGCTACGCAGATAGAGTTATTGATAATATTAAAGGCGGATTTAGAAAACATCTTAATGTTGTGGAGGATGATTCTGGTCTGATAAGATTGTATACCGCAGTAGAAAATGATTACTTGGCAGTTTGGATTTCCAAAGATGGCAAAAACTTTACTGCACCGGATTTGCATAATGGGGAATACGATGGCAGAAAAAATATAGTTTTGCCTGAACCAGTAGGTATGGGGATGGTATTTATTGACCCTAACGCACCAACAAATGAAAAATGGAAATATATAAGTGACTACCATAGAAGAGGGATATATTTATATACTTCATCAGATGGCTACAATTTCAGAAGAATAAAGACTGCTGTTTTGCCTTTTAGATCCGGTTCCCAAAGCAATATTTTTTATGATGATCAAAAGCAAGAATATGTTTCTTACCATCGTTCTGATTTGTGGGCAACATCGGCTGGCGAAACAGAAAGAAGCGAGATAATGACTGTAACTAATGACCTTTATAGACCTTGGCCATTTAAGCCATTAACTCAAAAACAACAAATAGAAATTTCCAAAACACAAAGAACTCACAAGTTATTTCCTTGGTATCTTGATAATGGCCCTTTAACTCCGGGAGGATTTGGTTTTGAGTATCCTCGAATATTTAAACCGATTGATACTTTAGACCCTTCAGGCACTGATATTTATGTACCAAAAGCAGTTAAATATGAATGGGCTCCAGATGTTTATTTAGCTTTCCCGGTTATGTACTTCCATTATGAAGGGGAAACTTTGCCAACAAGATTAACATTGGCTGATGAAAAAAGAGGTATGGGAGGTGGCGTAACAGATATGCAGCTTGAAGTAAGCCGCGACGGTATAAATTGGAAACGCTATCCGCGTCCCACTTACATTCCCATTGGCAAATATGATGGCGATGATATTAAGCAAGCTTATATCGCGGTAGGATTAATTCGTCGTGGCGATGAAATATGGCAGTATTTCTTTGGTGATGAAAAATATCATTCAAGTTGGGAAAAAGCCGATAGAAAGCGTGCCGTTTACCGTGTTGTGCAAAGACTTGATGGTTTTGTTTCAGCAGATAGTCCTTATGATAAAGAAGGAATACTTATTACCAAGCCGCTTGTTTTTAAAGGAAATCGACTTGTATTAAATATTAATACTTCAGGTACAGGATATGCACAAGTTGGCTTTCTTGATGAAAATGGTAACCCTATCAAAGGTTTTTCAGTTGACGATTGTGTTTATATAAATGACAATGCAGTTGAACATGAAGTTGAATGGCTTAATAAGGGGAAGTCGGGATCGACCGCTTCGCGGGACGTTTCTTCACTAGAAGGGAAAGTTGTTCAACTTGTATTTAGGATGAGAGGAACTAAGTTGTATTCAATGCAATTTATCAAGAAATGATAATGCAATTAAGCGAGGTAGAACAAAAAATTGTTTGTGAAGCTTAGTGAAACAAAAAACTAACACAAAGTCGCTCAAAGTTCACATGGAGTGACAAAAGGTGAATTATTTTCACGATTCTGAAAGTTTAAGCTGCATCATATCAGGAAATGTAAAATAAACCATAAGGAGGTTATGGTGAAAAGAAATATTTGTTTGTTATTTATAATAGTTTTTATAACTACTAAAATTACTATTTCGCAAGTTGAAGTTGATCAAAAAGATATAGAAATAACAAACGAAAAAACAAAAACTACAGTCTTATGGTTATTTGATGCTCAAATTGGGTTATACCCAAGCAGCGTGATAGATGATATTTCTGAAAACGATTATCCTCTTGTACTTGGTTTAGGAGGACAAATAGTTCCCGGCAAATTTGGAAATGCACTAGAACCAATTCCCCATCCACCAATAAAAATTCCTGAAGGCAAAGCAGAATATGGATTGCAGAAGCTTCCTGTTCCTAATGGAAGAACAGTAGAACCAATGACTTGGTACAATGCTAATTTTTGTGCTTTAATGACAAGTGGTGAAAAACATTTAAGAAAAGAAGTTTCTTTTAAGCAGCCAACAAAAACAAAATTGAACATTGGCAATTTTGATTGGACAATAGAGTTTTGGTTTTGTCCTAACAAAAAAAATGGTAAATACGGCGTAGTATTTGAAATAGGAGAAGGCCCGAGAGGCGAAAACAATAATGTGACTCAGTTAATCCTTGATTCACTTCTTGCAAATTTTATTTTAATTAATCAGCCTGCTAATGTAAGATTAGTTATCCCTTCCGATGCAAAGGCATTAAATCCTTATTTAAAACAGTGGCACCATTTTGCATTTGTTTATTCAGCTAAGCAAAAACAATTGATGCACTATGTCGATGGAAAACTTCAAAAATTACCCGAAAAGTGTGTGTTAAAGGGTCTTAATGAAGGTAATGAAGATTACATGAGTATCGGTCGAGATGGCTTATGGAAACATCCTTTACAGGGGAAGATTGACGAGCTGAGATTTTCTGAAGGTATAGTTTATGTAAAAAATTTTACCCCTCCTAAGAGTTTTTCTCCGCAGTATAATGGCACAAAAAAGAAAATTGAACTCGTAAAAGGCTTGCCTCTTTTATTTGATGATAAGTCAAAAAATAAAATACCGATTGAATTGGGAAGCAGGAAATATCTTTTCATTGATGATGCTATTGCAGAAGAAATTAAAAATATAACGTTCAACGTTAATCCGCCTAAGTTTGGAGGAAGAGTAATTAATAATATAAAAGGACAATTTAGGAAACACTTGACTGTTGTGGAAGATGAAAATGGATTAATAAGAATGTACTATGGTGAAGTAAATGATTTTTTAGGTGTTCGCACTTCTAAAGATGGAATACATTGGCAAATACCTGATTTGGGAAATGGTGAATATAAAGGATTAAAAAATATCACAATAAAAGAAGAGGTTGGTGGACTCGGAAATCCTTTCATCGATCCTAACGGACCACCTGAAGCAAAATGGAAATTAATTACTGGTTATAATAACAGAGGAATTTATTTGTATACTTCTCCTGATGGATTTAATTGGACGCGTCATAAAGAAGCAGTTCTTCCGTTTAGATCCGGTACACAATCTTGTACGTTTTATAATGACCAAACACAAGAATATGTAGGTTATCACAGAACAGGTATATTTAGTACACCTAGTGGTGCAACTCAACGGAGCAGTAGTCTCACTGAAACAAAAGATCTTTACACCAGTTGGAAATACAATCCGCTCTCACAAAAAGATTATTTGGACTCAGCTAAGATAAAAAGACTTCGTGAACCATTGCCATGGTGGCTGGATAATGGACCTTTAACTCCAGGTGGCTTTGGATTAGAGCTCCCTCATACTTTTGATCCCGATAGTGCAGATCCTGTGGGTACAGATATTTATGTAACAAAAGCCCAAAAGTATCAATGGGCACCAGATACTTATTTTGCCTTCCCTATTACCTATTTTCATTATGAAGATGATGGACCGTTAACTAGAAAAATTCTATCGAGTCCGGAAAAGAGACTCGGTTCAGGTCCAGTTGAAACACAAATTGCTGTTAGTCGTGATGGAATTAACTGGAAACGCTTTTATCGCCCAGCTTATATAGGTATTGGCAACTATGATGGGGTCGATGTCCATCAAGTGTATATTGCAGTTGGGATGATTAAAATGGGAAATGAAATCTGGCAATATTTTTTAGGGAACCCCGAGTATCATTCTTCATATCAAAATTTGGATTCTTTAATAGCGGTTTATCGTACTATTCAAAGAATTGATGGTTTTATCTCTGCTGACTCACCATACGATAAGTATGGAATTATAAAAACAAAACCATTGATTTTTAAGGGCAATAGATTAGTCCTAAATATAAATACTGGGGCTACAGGATATGCACAAGTTGGCTTTCTTGATGAAAATGGTAACCCTATCAAAGGTTTTTCAGTTGACGATTGTGTTTATATAAATGACAATGCAGTTGAACATGAAGTTGAATGGCTTAATAAGGGGAAGTCGGGATCGACCGCTTCGCGGGACGTTTCTTCACTAGAAGGGAAAGTTGTTCAACTTGTATTTAGGATGAGAGGAACTAAGTTGTATTCAATGCAATTTATCAAGAAATAATGCAATTGAAGAGAAAGAATTTATCTTTGATTTGCTATTGATTCGAGTTAAGCGACTCAATTTCTTTTATAAAATGAAAAAACTTAACTGTGTATATAAAAAGTGAAAAAATTAAAAAGGAGAAATGGTTAAATGTCTTTTATGCAAAAAATTGGAACTGCTTTTTTACTAGTTGCATTATTTATACTTGCTTTGTCTTGTTCAAATTCTAAACGGAGTTTATTTGAGCAAGCAGGGTGGAGATTAAATAACGATATACATCCAAAAACACAGCGACTCGATTTATCAAAATTTTCAAAGATAGTTTATGTATCAAAAATTAATGAAAGCAATCTGCAAAATGGCACAAAACAATATCCATTTGGCGCCATAAAAGCTGCACTGGAAAGTTTAAATAATTTGTCTGAAAATTCCCAAGCTGCCGTACTTGTTTCACAAGGAATTTATACTGAAGAAACTATTTACTTAATTAAATATGTACATCTTTTTGGTGGATTTAACCCCAAAACTTGGGAACGAGACATTGATAAGTATGAAACTGTTTTAACAAATGATAAAGAAGGTAGATTAATAATTGCTGAAAATAGCACAACGATCGATGGCTTTATAATTAGAGGTGCAAGATATAGAGGTAAAGGTGCTGCAATTTATTGTGAAGGGACCTCCCCTATGATAACAAATAATTTTTTTATTGATGATATGTCATTAAAACCTTTGAATTGGAAACCAAAATATTGGCATGAAACAGCTAATGATGGCGGTGCAATTTATGGGAAGGATGGGGCATCACCAATAATTAAAAATAATTTATTCATTGAAAACAAAACAGAATGTGGCCGCGGCGGAGCCTGTGCATTCGATAATCAATGTAATCCTAAAATTATTGATAATGTTTTTTATAGAAATCAAACAGGTTTAGATGATCCAATGAGAAGCAGCGATGGCGGTGCTGTTTCAATTTTTCGCTGGTCTAAAGGCTTAATCGAAGGGAACATCTTCTTAAGCAATTCATCTCATTCCAATAACGACGCCGGTGCTCTTTTTGTTGCTTTATGGAGTTCACCAGTTATCAGAAATAATATTTTTGTTGATAATGAATCTGGTGACGATGCAGGCGCTTTGTTTGTGGGTGGACAGGAGCATCGATATGATAAACCATTAGACACATATCCGCCTAAAGATAAATTTTACGTGATAATTGAAAACAATACTTTTATTGGTAATAGAAATCCTTCAATGAATTCCGGTGCTATGCGATTCACCATGGAAAGTCGAGGCAAATTTTCAAAAAATGTTGTAGCACAAAACAATGGAATATATTTTCAACGAAGTGAAACTGAAATAACCGATAATATAATTTTAGATAAAATGCTTGTGATTGAAACAAAGGAAAGTTTGGGCAAAAGTCTAATTAAAAATAATATTATTTGGGCTGATTTTGTTTTAGACCAAACAATTGCTGATGTTCAAAATAATAACTTGCTTGATGCTGATAGTTTTAATGGTAATCAAAAATTAACTCCAGAATTTAAAGATGATGGATTGCTTCTACTAGTATATTCAGCTTACTTCGTAAAAGACAAAAATTATTCTGAATTAATAGTTAACAACAATTCTATTCCTAATCTTATCGGAAGAATTGTTAAATCTGATGATAAATGGAGTATAGTAAAATCTTACAAAGATAACACTTTACAAATCTGGGGAAATTTTTCTGGCGTTACACAAATTCAAGTACTCCCAACATATACACTTAATACCAAATAAAAGGAGGTGCCATGATTTCAAAAAGAGTTGTAAGAAGAGATCTGTTATTACTTTTGTTATTGATTCCTTTACTTATAATACAAGCCCAAGTAAGATATATTGACGAAAACTATAAGCCAAAGCGAATAAACAAATGCATCGAACTGCTTGAAGAAGGGCAACCTATTTATTATATAAATGCAACTGGTGGTTACGAAGAAGGTAAAAAACTAGCAAAGACTTGGGCAGATTATATTATGTACAATATGGAACACAGCCCGCTTGATTTTAAAGCACTTAGAGAATTTATGCGTGGACTTGTTGATGGTGGGCCAACTCCGAGTGGGCATAGAACTCCAACTGTAATTGTGAGCCTGCCTTTATTAGGCTTAAATGGTGATGTGGTTGAAGCTGGTGCGTGGATGTATGAGCAAGCATTAGCTCAAGGTGTCCATGGCGTTGAGCTTGCAAGAGTAAGAAACCCTGAGGCAATAGAAAAATTAATTCAAGCTATACGTTACCCAATACATAAACAAGGTGCTGATGTGTTAGGAGTAGGGTATAGAGGCTACGGCAGTCAAAAATTTGCGGCTTGGGTTTGGGGCGTTGACGATACAACTTACTTGAAAAAGGCTGATGTGTGGCCGTTGAATCCAAATGGCGAATTGATGGTTGGAGTTAAAATTGAAGATACAACTGCATTAAGAAATTGTGAACAGACTTTGAAAGTGCCCGGTATCTGTTTTGCCGAGCATGGTCCCCGAGATATGGGTTTAACTTATGGCTATCTTGAAGGCAGAGCCGATCCTCCTATTCCACCTGAAGTAGTTGCGGCTGGTGATAAGGTTTTATCCGAATGCAAAAAAAATGGACTCGCTTTTCTTGATAATGTATTGCCTGATAATGTGATTAAACAAATTCAAAAAGGTGTAAAAATTTGTGCGGGTGGAAAAAAAGAATCAGCTGATATTGGTAGAAATTTTACTAAAAGAAAAATGCCATGGTAAAATTAAATTGTATAATTAAAGTTAGTTCGTATTTATAGTAACCTATGACAAATTTAACTGGTAACGATATTTATGAAATTTTGAAATAAGCAAATAAGGTCAACCTATTTGTGTTTATCAAGAGTTACTAAGGGTTCTTCAATGAATAAGGTTTTTGTTCTTTAATATCTTTTATCTTTTAAAAGATGTAACCACCCAAGACCTTACTTTGTCTTTTAACCTTAGTAACATGCTTAAACTAAATTCGGTTAACCTTATTACCTTATTTGACAATATTTAAATTGCAGTAAAAATTTATGCTTTGTGTGATACTTAGTACAACTTTGTGATTCTTTATTTAACGTTGAAGATATTGGAGATTGTTTTTATGAAAGGGAAAATTTGTGTATTAATAATTTGGAATTTACTTATGAGTAACATTTTTTCTCAGCCGCAAAAATTCTGCCGCTTCATTTACAAAGATAAAATTTATTATGGATTAGTTGAAGGCGACAGCATTTTTGCTTTGAACACAGAACCATGGAATAATTTTCAAAAGAGTAATAATCCAATTCAAAAAGAAAAAGTAAAGTTATTAAATCCTACTAATCCACGAACAATTGTTGGATTAATTAAATCGTACAAACAAAGCTGGGAAGGCAAAAATCCACCTAAAACTGTTCGCTGGTTTATTAAACCACCAAATGCTGCTGGCATTCCGGGTAATGATATTGTTTTACCTTTATCATTAGACGAAGTTAAAGTTGAAGTGGAAATGATTATAATAATTGGGAAGAAAATAAAAAATGGAAATGAAATTGATGCAAAAGAAGCAATTTTTGGCTATACAGTAGGATGCGATGTTATGGGTAATCAATCATCTTTTCATAGAATTAACAATGAACCACAGGATGCTGATGAAAATGCTTTAGGACTTGGATTAAAAGCATGTGATGGCTTTGAACCATACGGTCCTTTCATTTATAAAAAAGTTGACTGGCAGAACAAAAAAACATTTTTACAAATCACGAATGGAGAAGGGAAGAACATAATAAATTACGAAGATAACACATCCAATTTATTGTATAGCCCAGAGAAAATTGTTAGCGATCTTTCAAAGGTTATGACGCTTTCCCCGGGTGACATTATCTCATCTGGCACTGGTAAATCATTTATTGCAAAAGTCGGCGATACTGTTAATTTGCAAATAGAAAATCTTGGAGGATTTTCTTTCAAGATTGAAAAGTGATTTTGGACGATAAATTTATGATAAAAATAAATTAAGTATGTTGATAACTTTTTTATAATATTTTTGTTAAGGCAAAAGCATGATCAAAAATACTACAGGAGTTTAAGCATTATGAAAAAACTATTAGTAGTTTTTTTCTTTTTATCGATGTACATTTTTGCCCAAAAATTCGAAGGGCTTGCAAAAACACCACCAATGGGATGGAATAGTTGGAATAAATTTGGCTGTAATGTGAGCGAGGACCTTATCCGCCAAATGGCAGATGCAATGGTTGCAAGTGGAATGAAAGATGCCGGCTATCAATACATTGTTATTGATGACTGTTGGCATGGTTACCGCGATAGCCTTGGATTCATACATCCAGACCCAAATCGATTTCCTTCCGGAATTAAAGCACTCGCCGATTACATCCATTCCAAAGGATTAAAATTTGGGATATATTCAGATGCTGGTTGGGAAACATGTCAAAGTAAACCTGGCAGCAGAGGCCATGAATACCAAGATGCCTTAACTTATGCAAAATGGGGTGTTGATTATTTGAAATATGATTGGTGTAATACAGGCAAGCTTAATGCTAAAGAAGCTTATATAACAATGCGAAATGCATTACAAGCTGCAGGAAGACCAATTGTGTTTAGTATATGCGAATGGGGTAAAAACAAACCATGGGAATGGGCAAAAGATGTCGGACATCTTTGGCGAACCACACCAGATATTATTGCTTGTTTTGATTGTGATTTAAAAGACGGCTCACTTGGTATATTACAAATTCTTGATAGGGAAGCAGGACTGCGTATTTACTCTGGACCAGATCACTGGAACGACCCCGATATGCTTGAAGTAGGAAACGGTATGTCAGTCAATGAAGACAGAGCTCATTTTTCAATGTGGTGTATGCTTGCTGCTCCATTAATTGCCGGAAACGATTTATCGAATATGACAGATGAGACAAAAGAAATTTTAACTAACAAAGAAGTTATAAGTGTAGACCAAGATTCACTTGGGATACAAGGATTTAGATATTCTGAAGAAGATGGACTTGAAATTTGGTTTAAGCCTTTAAAGGACGATAACTGGGCTGTTTGTTTTTTGAATCGTACTACTAATCCAATCGATATTAATTTTGCATGGCGTGAACATAGAATAGTGGATTCTGTTTTTAATAAAGTAGCTGATTTTAAGACTACGACATATAAGATAAGAGATTTATGGGTGAAGAAAGATATAGGTAGAACGAATAAAGATTTCACTGAAGTAGTTCCGGCACATGATGTAGTAATGTTGAGATTAAGTCCAATAAAATGAGAATTCACCACTTCGTGGCAAGATTAGTTTAGGACAAAGATGAAATATTCAGAAGCATTTCATGTTATAGCAAAACCAAATGGTTTAATGTTTTAAATAATATTAACTGAGGAAACTATGAAAAAATTTTTAACGGTATTTTTAATGGTAACTTGGACAATATTTGCACAAAAATTTGAAAAGCTTGCATTAACTCCTCCAATGGGATGGGAGGGTTGGAATAAATTTGGCTGCAATACAAATGAAGAACTTATTAAGAAAATGGCAGATGCAATGGTTGCAAGCGGAATGAAAGATGTGGGTTACCAATATATTATAATTGATGATTGCTGGGAAGGAGAGCGCGATAGCCTTGGATTCATACATCCAGACCCTAATCGTTTTCCATCTGGAATTAAGGCCATTGCCGATTATGTGCATTCCAAAGGATTAAAACTTGGAATTTATTCTGACGCTGGGTGGAAAACTTGCGAAGAGAGACCAGGCAGCCGCGGTTATGAATTTCAGGATGCAATAAAATATGCAGAATGGGGCGTGGACTTTCTTAAATATGATTGGTGCAATACAAAAGGATTGAATGCTGAAGAAGCCTACTTAACAATGCGGAATGCATTATACGCAGCTAAAAGACCAGTTGTCTTCAGTATATGTGAATGGGGTAAAAACAAACCATGGGAATGGGCAAAAGATGTCGGACACCTTTGGCGAACTGCTCCGGATATTACTCCTTGCTTTGATTGTATTGTTGACCATGGGTCATGGGAAGCATGGGGTATTATGCAAATAATCGATAGGGAAGTAGGACTGCGTATTTACTCTGGACCAGATCACTGGAACGACCCCGATATGCTTGAAGTAGGAAACGGTATGTCAGTCAATGAAGACAGAGCTCATTTTTCAATGTGGTGTATGCTTGCTGCTCCATTAATTGCCGGAAACGATTTATCGAATATGACAGATGAGACAAAAGAAATTTTAACTAACAAAGAAGTTATAAGTGTAGACCAAGATTCACTTGGGATACAAGGATTTAGATATTCTGAAGAAGATGGACTTGAAATTTGGTTTAAGCCTTTAAAGGACGATAACTGGGCTGTTTGTTTTTTGAATCGTACTACTAATCCAATCGATATTAATTTTGCATGGCGTGAACATAGAATAGTGGATTCTGTTTTTAATAAAGTAGCTGATTTTAAGACTACGACATATAAGATAAGAGATTTATGGGTGAAGAAAGATATAGGTAGAACGAATAAAGATTTCACTGAAGTAGTTCCGGCACATGATGTAGTAATGTTGAGATTAAGTCCAATAAAATGAGAATTCACCACTTCGTGGCAAGATTAGTTTAGGACAAAGATGAAATATTCAGAAGCATTTCATGTTATAGCAAAACCAAATGGTCCGATATGCAATTTGGACTGCAAATATTGTTTTTATTTAGAGAAAGAAAAACTTTATTTGGGCAATAAGAATTGGGCTATGACAGATAATGTGCTTGAATCTTTTATTAAGCAATATATTGAGACTCAAGCAGTACCTGAAATAAATTTCACGTGGCAAGGGGGCGAACCGACTTTACTTGGCTTGAATTTTTTCAAAAAGGTTGTTGAATTACAGAAGAAATATTCTAATGGCAAGAAAATTCTCAACTCACTACAGACAAACGGGGTAACACTCAATGACAATTGGTGCGAGTTTTTTGCAGAAAATAATTTTTTAATTGGAATATCAATTGATGGTCCTGAAGGAATGCATGATTATTACCGAGTTTATAAAGGAGGTCAACCAAGTTTTAGCAAAGTGATGACAGGCTTAAATTATCTAAAGAAACATAAAGTTGAATTCAATACTTTAACATGCGTAACCCGAAAAAATTCTTACTATCCCTTAGAAGTTTATACTTTCTTAAAAGAAATTGGTAGTAGATTTATTCAGTTTATTCCTATAGTGGAAAGAAAAGCAGTTTCACGCAGTGAAAAAGATTTAGAATTAATTTCTCCTGATTACAATGGAATTGCTGAGGTGACTGAATGGTCTGTTGAGCCGCTACAGTATGGAAAATTTTTAACTGCAATTTTTGATGAATGGGTGAAAAAAGATGTTGGGAAATATTTTGTGCAAATATTTGATGTTGCTCTCGAAAGTTGGTACGGCATGATGCAGTCTCTTTGTGTTTTTAGAGAAACATGCGGCACTGCATTAGCAATTGAACATAATGGTGATTTGTTTTCATGTGATCATTATGTTTATCCAGAAAACCAACTTGGAAATATTATAGAAACCAATTTAGCATCACTCGTTGATTCACCACAGCAAAAACAGTTTGGTATTGACAAAAGAGATACACTACCTAAATATTGTCTTGAGTGCGAAGTGAGGTTCGCCTGTAACGGAGAGTGCCCGAAACATAGATTTATTAAAACGCCAGAAGGAGAAAATGGGTTAAATTATTTATGTGTTGGCTATAAATTATTTTTTAATCACGCAGCTCCGTATATGAGATTTATGGCAAATGAGCTAAGAAATAAAAGACCGCCCGCAAATGTAATAGAATGGGCAATCGAAAAAGAAAAAGGATTTCCATCTTTCAATGTTGGAAGAAATGATGACTGTCCGTGCGGTAGCGGTAAGAAATACAAAAAATGCTGCGGAGAAGCTCTTACCAAATAATTTTTTGTCTTAAGTTAATTATCTAATTTTTGATAGCAAGAACTGTTCGAATTATTCAGCCTCAAAACGAATTCTGAAATAATTATATGTAAACAGACTAAAGTTTGTTCTACTTTTTTACAACTTAGAATTACAAGTTGTAATTTAGTCTAAGTTGTTGTTTCTAATTTTTTAAAACAGGCAAAAAATGGATTCAGTAAAATGGGGAATAATTGGCTGCGGTAATGTAACCGAAGTAAAAAGTGGTCCTGCTTTTCAGAAAGCAACTAACTCTGAATTAGTAGCAGTTATGCGTCGCAACGGTGAACTTGCTAAAGATTATGCGAAACGCCACAATGTTCCTAAATGGTACGACCATGCAGATAAATTAATTAATGATAATGATGTAAATGCAGTTTACATTGCAACTCCTCCATCAACTCATAAATATTATACTTTGAAAGTTGCTCAAGCAGGTAAGCCGGTATATGTCGAAAAGCCAATGGCAATGAATTATGCAGAATGTGAGGAAATGATTAATGCTTGTGAAAAAGCAGATGTTCCTTTATTTGTTGCTTACTATCGTCGTTCACTACCAAGATTTCTAAAAGTAAAATCAATAATTGAAGATAATCAATTAGGCAAGGTTCTTTTTGTTGATGTTAAATTATATAGACAGCCTACGTCGTTCGACAAAGACCCACAAAATTGGCGAGTAATACCTGAAATAGCAGGCTGCGGATATTTTTGTGACCTTGCCTCTCACACATTAGATTTATTGCAATATTATTTTGATAAGATTACAGTTGCTAAAGGGTTATTTAAAAATCAAAGTGGGCGTTATAAAGCTGAGGACTTTGTTAGTGCTGTGTTCGAATTTAAAAGTGGAGTGGAAGGAACTGGCAGTTGGTGTTTTAATGCACTTAAAAATGAAGATAAGGTAGAAATAATTGGAACAAGAGGAAAAATTACATTCTCTACATTTTCAAATGAACCAGTGGTTTTGATTACAGAAAATGGTACAAAAACTTTCATGATTCAACATCCTCCTCACATTCAGCAGCCTTTAATCCA
Organism: Melioribacteraceae bacterium 4301-Me; assembly: GCA_041538185.1. NCBI lineage: Bacteria > Pseudomonadati > Ignavibacteriota > Ignavibacteria > Ignavibacteriales > Melioribacteraceae > Pyranulibacter > Pyranulibacter aquaticus. The sequence goes on from JBGORM010000002.1 coordinate 164,281, forward strand.
AAATATTGTTGATGAACTTTTAGGAAATGGTAAATCTCCTAGTACAGGTGAAACAGCAGCAGCAACTAATTGGGTAATTGACAAAATATTAAACAGAATTTGACTTAGAAGAAATTAAATCTACCATCCTTTTCTGAATGCTTTGAAAAATAAATTATACTTTTCTAAAAAGGTTCGTTATTGGTAATTCCATTTTTTGATGCAGCTTGATTAATTCTATAATTAGAAAAATAATAACAGGTGTATACTCGACTGTAAGTACTTGCCAGTAGTCCTTCCAAATTCCATATAATTGATAATTCATAATTGTAACAGCTGTGAGACTGCTGAGAGATGCAAACAATACACCACTTACAGCCGGATAAATTGGCAGCAAAACAGCTAACCAAGTTATATACCATGGGTGTACAACGGGTGAAAATATTAAAAGCAGTAATACTGCATAGTAAATTTTTGCGTTGAAATTTAATTTTCCTAAGTAAATTGGCAAAACTGATAATAACAGTAAAAATCCACTAATTATTCTGCTAACTTGATTGTTATTTATAAAGTAGTTTATAATTTGAAATGCACTGCCATTGAAAGTCCAATTTTCAGCAAAAATAAACAGACCTTCAAAAGGATTAGCGGTAAACATGTATGGTAAGAATTGAACAAAAAGTACTGCACTCGGTATCAGAACAGCTTTTATTCTATCGTACCATTTCTTTTCATTTAAAAATAAAATGGGGATGAGCATTAAACCAACAGGCTTAATCGAAAGTGACAAGCCGAGAAAAATTAAGGCTATAATCTTTTTGTTTTTAGCATAAAAGAATATCGATAAAATTAAAAGCGGAAGACCAAAGCCATCAAGATGTGAATCAACAGCAAATTGAATTATAGGAAGTGGACATAAAGCATAAAATAGAACTAACTTATTTTTTAGTTCGAATGAGTTAATCAATTTTAATAAGACAATAATTGTAAACAGTTCACAGATAAAAAGAAGTAATTTATATCCCCATATACTTTCCCCGCTTACAGAATATGCAACTAAAAAAAACCATTGACTAAGAGGGAAGTAAACAGTTTTAAGATTCTTAAAATTTATTGATGCTGGTAATAATTCAGAATGAAGGTAGTTTAATTTGCTGTTGTCGGGTGTATATAAATATGGATTTATTCCGTGAGCTTGAACTTTCCCATCCCACATATATCTGTAAACATCGTCAGAACCAATGGGCATAGTACTTATAAAGCTGAGGCGTATTAGTAAGCCAACAATTATGGAAAAATAAAGGAGACTACGACTTATTTCGTACCTCAGAATTATAATGCTCATTAATAAATAAATTATTGAGGTAGAAATAAACACTATTAAATACGATTGGATTATTTTTAAGCAGGTCAAATTCAAATGCAAAAATGTAAAAGCAGCAATGTTAAGTAGCATTAATGCGATAAAAAATATTTTGCTTTTATGTTTCACTAACTTTTGAATTAAATTAAGTGTCCTAAAATAATTAATAATTTTTTTGTCCAACAAAAATATGTGAAGTGTTACATGGTAATTTTTTATTAAGATTAAGGTTAATGGAATGCAGCCATAGCTAAAGAAAGCTTTAGCCTGTCGGCCAAAATACAAACTCGATAAATATTTGATTTTTTCTACATAACTCAACAGAAAAACTTTTATAAGAGAATCTTAATAATTTCTTAACTGCTTTAACAAATTCATTTTTGTATTTTTGTGCAGCAGTTAATCATTGTTTAAAAAACAGAGATTTACCATGAAACAATTCTTTAAAATACTTACCAGTTTCTTACTTGCGTTTACAATTTTATCAGCGCAGCATAGCCCCAGACCCAAATTGGTAGTGGGCATTGTAATAGACCAAATGCGATATGACTATTTGAAGAGATTTGAACCGCTTTTTGGTGAAGACGGATTTAAGAGATTAGAACGTAATGGTTGTAATTTTACATTCGCACATTTTAATTACGTGCCTACGTACACTGCCCCAGGTCATGCATCAATTTATACTGGCACTACTCCATACTACCATGGAATAATTGCTAATGATTGGTATGACAAAACAACCAAAAAAATGATTAGTTCGGTGGAAAGTAAATCTTATTCAGTTGTTGGATCCAATGCTAAAAAAGCTGCTAGCCCAAATAAATTAATGGCAACTACAATTACAGACCAATTAAAAATTGTGACTAATAATAAAGCCCGCGTTTTTTCTGTATCCTTAAAGGACCGTGCGGCTGTTTTGTCGGGTGGACATTTAGCAGACGCCGCTTATTGGTATGATGATTCATCTGGAAATTTTGTTTCCTCTTCTTATTATATGAAGTCATTGCCACAGTGGGTAATTGATTTCAATAACAAAAAGCTGGCTGAAAAGTTTGTTGCAGAAAAATGGGAGCTTTCCTTTGCAAAGGAGAAATATTTAACTAATAATGATAAATCAAAAAAATTAAATGTATTTAATGAAGAAAACACAAATTTCCCGCATTCATTTGAAAATGTTCCATCAGAAAATAAGTATCAATTGTTGGAAATTACCCCTTTCGGGAATGAGTTGTTATTAAAGTTTGTGCAAGAGCTTATTCAAAATGAAAAAATTGGACAAAATAAATTTACCGACTTTTTAGCTGTTAGTTTTTCGTCGACAGATTATATCGGTCATAAATATGGACCTAATTCGTTAGAGGTAGAAGATACTTATGTAAAGTTAGATAGACAAATTGCAGAGCTTCTCAATACGTTTGATAAATATGTAGGTAAAGGAAATTACTTACTTTTTCTTACAGCTGATCATGGCGTAGCTGAATCAATTGATTTTCTTGAAGAAGAAAAATTACCTACGGGCTTTTTAAATACACGTTCCTTTATTGACTCTCTAAGTTTTTTTGTTGGAAATACATTCGGTAATAAAAACTTAATTGAGAATTATTCTAATAACCAGATTTTTCTCAATCACGAACTTATTAACAGGATGAAACTGAATAAGAATGAAGTAATTCATAATATCGCTGATTTTGTTAGGGAAAATTTCCCAGAGGTAATTAGAGTGTTTACATCAGATGTTTTAGAAAAAGAAATCCCATCAAGAAATAAAAATAATTTTGTTCTAAACGGGTTTAATCCAGTTCGGTCAGGAGATATAATTTTGGAACTCAGACCAGATTATTTTAGCGGCGATAAAAATAAATTTGGCAATGCTGCAACACATGGCACAAGCTATAATTACGATACACATGTGCCGCTTATTTTTTTTGGTTGGAATGTTCCTTCAATGACAGTTAGTAAACAAGTCTTCGTTGTTGATATTGCTCCTACAATTTCAAATTTATTGGGTATTGATGAACCTGACGCCTGCTATGGAATCCCTTTAATTGAATTAACTTATACTAAATAAAACTGAAAATTATATATAATTATTAGTAGGTGATATCAAAAATGAAATCAATAATTAAATGCTTATGTGTTAATACTTTTTTGAGTTCAATTCTTCTATTTGCTTCTGTAATGTTGTATGCACAAGAACAAAACAAGTATATCAGTTACTGGCAGGGTATAATTAAAAATGGAGGTCAGGAGCTTACTATTAACTTAAAGGTATTCAAGGAGAAAGAAGGAAAACTTAATGCTGTAATGGAAAGTGTTGAACAGGGGACAGGTGATTTACCGACTTCTGATTTTTATTTGGGAACTGACAGCCTGAGATTCAAAGTCCCGCTTGTCAATGGAATTTATTCCGGCAAAATAGTTTCTGACAGCAACATTATAAGAGGATTTTGGAAGCAAGGTCCTTTTACTGTAGAATTAAACTTTAAAAAAGTGGATGAAATAGAAAAACCGAAAAGGCCGCAACTTCCACAAAAACCTTACCCGTATAACGAGGAGGAGGTTAGTTTTCAAAATAAGCAAGCTAATATAACACTTGCCGGAAGTTTTACTTTTCCTAAATCAGGTTCATCTTTCCCAGCTGTTGTTTTAATTAGCGGGTCTGGGCCTCAAGACAGAGATGAGACTATTTTTAATCATAAACCTTTTTTAGTTATAGCAGATTATCTTACTCGCAATGGAATTGCAGTATTAAGGTTTGATGACCGTGGTGTTGGTAAATCACAAGGAAATTATTCTGCTGCAACCACTGCAGAGCTTGCTCAAGATGCTCTTTCAGCTGTTGAATATTTGAAGTCAAGAAAAGAAGTTAACCCCAAAAAAATAGGTTTAATTGGACATAGCGAAGGTGGACTAATTGCATCAATGATCGCATCAAGTTCTAACGATATTTCATTTATTGTTTTGCTTGCAAGTCCAGGTTTGCCTGGTAAGGATATTTTATTGATGCAGCAAAAATTAATAGCTCAAGCTCAAGGTGTAGATGAAAAGACAATTGAAGAGAATTTTAGGATCAATGAAAAAATGTATGACATTGTTCTGAGCGAACCAGATTCAGATAAGGCCGTTGAAAAGCTAAATAAAGTATTGAATGATTACGTAAATACATTGCCATCCGAAAAGAAAGGAATGGTTCAGTTTTCTGAAGAAGGCAGAAAACAAATGATTAAAGTAATTATGAGTCCATGGTTCAGATTTTTCCTAAAGTACGATCCGAGACCAGCTCTCGAGTCTATTTTTGTTCCTGTACTAGCATTAAATGGCAGCAAAGATTTACAAGTCTCTGCTAAGGCAAACCTAACTGAAATTGAAAAGGCTTTGACTTCAGGTGGCAACAAACATTTTGAGGTGAAAGAATTACCTGGACTTAATCATTTATTTCAGAATTGCGACACAGGGAGTCCCACTGAATACGCTAAAATAGAGGAAACATTTTCCCCGGCTGCTCTTAAAATTATTGGCGATTGGATTCTGAAAGTCACAAATAATAAATAACTTAATTTAACTTAATTGAAAAAAGAAGTTGCTTTTTAGCAAGCTTAATTATCAAACTTGCTGATTAAGATAAAGTAATTGTGCAATAGTTATCTTCAGTAAATCCAATAAATGTGAGGTTAAAAATTATTCTATAACAATAATTAAGAAATTGCGAATAAGCTTGTAATATCTTTTAGTTGCAATAGATTTTTGTTATATAATTTATTCATTTGGATTGTAAGTAAGCTCTATTTTTACGTGAAAATCTGCGCCGCTGAAAAGTGTGTATTTAACCTCACTAATTGAGCATTTATAATCTTCGCCCACAAGTTCACTTACAACTTTAGCAATTGAATTTTCGAGTGTGCTGATACTAATTGATTTCAATTTATTCTGAAGCAGTTTTTCGACGTCAATTGCTTTTTCTTGGTTAGCCATGTTTATCTCCTTATTTTTTTTGTCATTTAGACGCAATAGTAAATAATAGGTTTTAGATTCTATAATCTTAACAAAGAATTCAACTTCTAATTAGATTTAACAGTTCTTCAGTTTTTGTTTTCATTAGTGTCTCATCATTTTTTGATTCTACATTTAATCTAATTAGAGGTTCGGTGTTACTTAACCTTACATTAAAACGCCAAGTTGGATATTCAACACTAACGCCATCAATCTCATCAATTTTGCCATCAGAGTATCTATTTTTTATCTCTTCCAATTTTTTTGTTGGATTACTGATTGTTGAATTAATTTCTCCTGAACAAGGATAAGCTTTAATCATTTCGCCGACAAGTTTAGAGAGTGTCGTGTTTTCGTCAGAAATTAGTTGTAGGGTTAAAACAAAAGGTATTAACCCGCTGTCTGAATATGAATTATCTCTAAAGTAATGATGAGCAGACATTTCACCCCCGTATATAGCATTAACTTCTCTCATTTTTTGTTTTATAAAAGCATGTCCACTTTTGGAAAGAACAGGTATTCCGCCCGATTTTTTAACAACGTCAATAGTATTCCAAATCAATCTGGGGTCGTGAACAATTTTTTCCCCAGGATATTTTTTTAATATTGATTTGGCAAGTAAACCGACGATGTAATAACCCTCAACAAAATTCCCGTTCTCGTCAAAAAAGAAACATCTGTCATAATCGCCATCCCATGCAACCCCTAAATCGGCATTATATTCTTTTATTGCGTCAATGGTTGACTGTCTGTTTTCAGGTAAAAGCGGATTTGGAACCCCGTTCGGGAAGTCCGGGTCTGGGTTATGATGTATCTTAATCATTTTTATTGGGAGAAACTTTTCTAATGCATCTAATGCTAGTCCTACGCAACCATTGCCGGCGTTAACAACTACTTTTAGCGGTTTGATTTTTTCTGGATGGTAAAATTTTTGGAGATTATTTATAAATTCACTCATTATATTTTTTTGAGTAATACTTCCTTTTCTTGTTGTATGCTTACTCAGTTCATTTTTTAAAATCATTTTTTCTATTTCGTTTAAGCCCGAGTCATATCCCATTGGTACAGAATTTCTTTTTACAAATTTTAAACCGTTGTACTCTGGTGGATTATGACTTGCGGTAATCATTATTCCGCCATCTGTATCAAAGTAAGGAACTGCAAAGTAAATCATTTCAGTGCCGCATAAACCCAAGTTTATAACATTAGTCCCATTCTCAGTTAATCCTTCTACAAGAGCATTTACTAAAGCTGGTGATGATTTTCGTACGTCATGTCCAACTACTACATTTTTTGCGTCGAGAAGTTTTGAGTATGCTTTACCAATTTTATATGCTAAATCGTTGTTTAATTCGTTAGGGTATTTGCCTCTTATATCGTATGCTTTAAAAGAAGTTATTCTATCCATTTATTTCTCCATTATTCAGAAAAGACAAACGTAAAATAATAATTTTATGAGCAAAATTATTTAACGAAGGATAGATTTTTGCATCGTTTTACTTATTTATTAGATTTATTTTTGCTTGTTAAAAAAGGGAGGTTTATTATCGAAACTAAGTCTACATTGTTGTTTAGATTTTCAATTTGCAGAAACTCAAAATGTAAAAATGTTTTTGTTTATGATGGTAATTTTGAGTTAGCAGAAGATGAACTTCTATGCCCAACCTGTCGTAAAAAAATTCAAACACATCATTTAGTACAATGCTCAAATTGTAATTCAATCGTAAATTTTATTGAGATTAATTATAATGAAGAGCCGGTAATTTTTTATGTAGAAAAATGCTCTCAATGTATTGGTACAAAAGAAGATGAAAACAAAATTACAATACCGCTTTATCCCGATGCTTTTATTTAAGATCAACCATATTATTAATTATTTACTATTCACATATCTGTCCAATATATTTTTATTTCGTCCCAAAAGGGACTTAATCTATTTCTTTGTTCTTTATCCTATAAATATTTTGTCCTGAGGGGACAATAAAGCTTTGATTATCCTTAAACCAATCTAATCCCTTTAGGGATTATATAGTTATAGAATAAATAAATATCAAACTGAAGTTAAAAGTCCCGTAGGGACGAGATAGGGATTGATTTACAAGACAAGTAGAATAGTCCAAAATCATGAAGTTTTCTAAATTTATTTGGTAATTTATCCCTTCGGGATTTGATTTCAAAATTATTTTGGACAGCAGTGACTATTCATAAAAAATTAGTAAGAAATTGGAATATAATTTCAATTGATGGTAATTTTATGTTATTCTATAAACAATTAGGGTGAGTTATGAAAATTAAGAGCAAATTCTTGTTTATTCTGTTTACAGCTGTGGTTTTTTGCATCTCGTTAAATGCACAAAGTTTGCAGAAAATTGACTATGATACAGTTAAGGCTCAAAGGTTTGACACGGGTAAAATGTGGTCGTTTGATTATCCTCCTGTCGACTATTTTAAAGAAGCTTATGGATTTGATGCCGATGAACAATGGTTTAACGACGTACGACTTTCCGCATTAAGAGTTGTTGGGTGCACTGCTTCTTTTGTCTCAGGTGATGGTTTAATTATGACCAACTGGCACTGCATTGTTGAAACTAATGTTTATAAAAGAGTTGAAAAAGAAGGCGAGGATTTGGAAACCACAGGATTTTTGGCAAAGAGCCTTGAAGAGGAAAGAAAAATACCAGGCTATTACGCTGACCAGCTGGTTTTAATTAAAGATGTAACCGACACAGTCCTAGCAGCAGGGAATATTGGCACTACTGAAGAAGAAAAGACTAAAAATAAAAATGAGAAGATTAGCCAACTTGAAGAACAATACAACAAAGAAACCGGGTTAAATTGCAAAGTTGTTTCTTTGTTTAATGGTGCTAAATATTCTATTTACGGATACAAAAGATATAATGATGTTCGTTTGGTCTTTTTCCCTGAAAAAGCAATAGGCTATTTCGGTGGAGATTTTGATAATTTCACCTACCCACGTTACAATTTGGATTGCGGTTTAATGCGTGTTTATGGAGATGATGGTAAACCTTTGAAAACCGATCACTTTTTCAAGTTTTCAACTAAAGGAATTAAAGAAGGCGAACCGATTTTTACAGTGGGTAATCCAGGATTTACTCAAAGATTAGCTTCGGTCGCTCAACTTGAATATGCAAGAGATATTACCTACAGAAATCTTTCATATTTGTTTGATACTTATTATGATGACCTTGAAGCTCTGAAGTCAGTTGACCCTGCAAATGCAGCTAAGTATGAAAACATTAGGTTTTCAATAGGCAACGCACAAAAAGTTTTTCATAATACATATAGAGGATTGATTGATCCGTACTTAATGGCTCGTAAAAGAGCATTTGAAAAAATTCTTCAAGAAAAGGTATTTAACGATCCTGAACTTAACAAGCAGTATGGTCATGTTTGGAAAGCGATTGAAAATACAAGAGCTGAATTGAGAAAAATCGGTCCTAAAATAGCAGTATTCAATATCAATAGAAGGTTCGCTCCGGAGTATTTCTTTATTGCACAAAGTCTTTATAACCTTGCTAAAGAACTTCAGAAACCCGAAAATGAAAGGTCGCCAGAATATAAAGGTGAAAAACTTGATTCGGTAATTAATTCTATTTTTCCGTCAAATTTTAACAAGCTATTAGAAGATACCAAGCTGAAAGTTCAAGCTGGTTATATTGAAATGAATCTTGGTAATGATGATCCTCTTGTTAAAAAAATGTTTGGCGGGCTGTCTGGCGATGCTGCAGTTAAATATATTCTCTCGCATTCTAAAATAACAAGCAGTGACGATGTTGTTAAATTGGCGAAAGATGGTGCGGAGGCAATATTAAATTCTGATGACCCCTTTATTGAATTTGTAAAAGCATCAGATGAACAATTACCAAAACTTCAATCAGAAGCTAAAGAAATTTCAAGTACTGAAGCTGTTTACAACGACATGCTTGGTCAAATTGTTTTTAAGGTTTATGGCACTTCTATTCCTCCTGATGCTAACTTTACATTAAGAATCAGCGATGGCGTGCTAAAAAGCTTTGATTACAACGGAACTAAGGCACCTACGCATACAACATTTTATGGTTTGTACAACAGATACTATTCGTTTGATAAACAATATCCATGGTCGTTACCCGATAAGTGGTTGAACATTCCACCTGATTTTGATCTTAGTACACCACTTAATTTTATTTCAACTAACGACATTGTAGGTGGTAATTCAGGTAGTGCAATTATTAATAAAAATAAAGAAGTAGTCGGACTTGCTTTTGACGGTAATATTGACAGCATTATAGGAAATTTTATTTACAATCCTATTAATAATAGATGTGTTGCCGTGGATGTTCGTTCAATACTTGCTGCATTTGATAAAATATATAAAGCTAAACGGCTTTATCTTGAACTGCTGAACGGTAAAATGATAGAGTAATTGCTATGCAATGATTTGATTGTTAGTCGGAATTTCTAAAATGTAAGTCGGGACGCTGTCCCGACTGCATATTCACGTCAAAAATTCATATCTAACGAATCCTCATGAACATCTTTTGTTTCTCGAGACTTTTATTGTTAACAGAAAGAAGTTCACTATATTAGTATTGTTGCAATCAAGATGTTGTTATTTTTGAATTTATCCATACAAACTGGAGACGAAATGAAAAGAAAAATTTTGCTCAAGCATTTTCTTTCAGCAATTGCAGCATTTCTTTTTTTATTTAACACGTTATCACAATCCCAAAGTATTTATGAACCAATTGATGTAACAAGGGTTAAATCAACTACTGACCAAATTGGGAGAATGTGGACATTCGATGATGTGCCAGTTGATTTATTCGAAAAAGAATATGGGTTTAAGCCTACACAGGAATGGCTCGATGACGTGCGCATGTCGGCTTTACAATTCAGTAGTTTTTGTTCTGCAGCTTTTGTATCTGCAGATGGTTTGATAATGACAAATCATCATTGTGGGAGAGGATATCTTCCGGATATTTCGCCTAAAGGAAAAGATTACTTATGGGATGGCTTTTATGCAGAAAAATTGGAAGATGAGATTAAAATTCCTGGACTTTATGTTGATCAGCTTGTTCTTATCGAAGATGTTACAAAAGAAATATTGGATGCAATGGACATTGGAAATACTGATAGTGAGAAAATTGAAAACAGAAATAAAAAAATACGTGAGTTGACAGAAAAATATAATAATGAAACTGGATTAACTTGCAGCATTGTTCAGTTATATCACGGTGGAAAATATTCTTTATACGGTTACAAAAGATATAATGATATACGACTTGTAATGGCACCGGATTTTCAAATAGCTTCAACAGGCTGGGATTGGGACAATTTTACCTATCCAAGATATGAATTAGACTTTATGTTTTTCCGTGCTTATGATGAAAGTGGGAAACCTGTTAAAACAGACCATTACTTTAAATGGAGTAAAGACGGTGCTGAAGAAGGGGAACCTATTTTTGTAATTGGAAGACCCGGAAGTACTCAAAGAATTAACTCGGTTGCCGAATTAGAATTTTTTAAAGATAAGACATATAAATACTCTCTTTTACTTTTTAATGAACTTTATAAAGTTTATTATGAAATGTTTACAATGCATCCTGAAAGACATTCAGAGTTACTTAATAGGGTAATGAGTATAGGAAACGCACGCAAATCCTTTGCTGGCAGGTATAAAGCTTTGTGTGATGAATATATAATGGCAAAGAAAAAAGATTTTGAAATGAATCTCAAACAAAAGGTCGATTCTAACCCTGAAGTAAAATCGAAGTACGGATTTCTATGGGATGCAATAAAAAACAACATTGATGAGTATAGAAAGTATATTGATGAGGCTACTGCTTTTCGAATAAATAGATTTAGTGCGCCAGAATATCTTGTTATAGCACTATCTGTTGTTAAATATGCAGAACAAATGAAACTTCCGGAAGATCAAAGAGAGGAAGATTATAAATCAGAAAAATTAAAAGATACTTTCCAAAAAATTTATCCCTCATATATAGATGAAGAACTTCAAGCAAAGTTAATTAGAGCGCATATAAATTACCTTGTAGGTATTCTTGGTGAAGATAACTCAATTATAAAAAATTACACTGGCGGTGAAACTAATGATAAAGCTGTGTGGGATATAATTGCTAAATCGAAACTAACAACAAAAGAAAAATTTGATGAATTCATAAAAATGAAACCAGAGGATATCCTTAATTCTGATGATCCTTTTATTTACTTTGTGACTCATACAGCAAATAGAGTAAAGGAACTGAACGAAAAAATTCGAGAGATAAACAATACGCTGGAGGTGTTAAATCAACTTTTAGGTGAGCTTACCTTTAAAATATACGGCGGTCAAATTCCACCCGATGCAACAAGCACATTGAGAATTTCTGATGGAAAAATAGAAGGATATGAATACAACGGAACAATAGCTCCAGGCAAAACTACATTTTACGGCTTATGGGATCGTTGGTATTCGTTTGGGAAAAAAAGTTATCCTTGGGGACTTCATCCTCGCTGGCAAAAGATACCTGAAGGATTTGATTTATCAACGGCGGTGGGATTTGCCTCAACAAACGATATCGTTGGGGGTAATTCAGGCAGTTCTGCAATTAACAGGAACAAAGAAATTATTGGGCTAATTCACGACGGCAACCTTGAAAGTCTTGCTGGTGATTTTATTTTTCTTAAAGAAAACAACAGAGCTGTTGGTACCGATTCAAAAGGGCTGCTTCAAGCATTAAAATATATTTATAAGACAGAACGCTTAATTAAAGAGTTAGAAAATGGAAAGATTATAGAATAATAAATCTTAAGATTTAAAACTGCAGCAACAAGTTGATACCTGAAAGGTCAGTACTTTTTCCTAAACTAAAAACTATTAAGAGGCTGTCTAAAAGTAATTTAAATAAGAGTTTTGTTTTTTAAACAGCCTCTTGAGTTCAGTAATTAATCTAATTTTGGGTGCTTTTTATGAAAATCAGTTGCATCTTGAAAAGCCTTTGCAGCAGCAATAATAGTTCCTTCATCAAATAACCTTCCAATAAAAGTTATACTTGTAGGTGTTCCATTTTCTGAAAAGCCATCAGGCACCACAACACAAGGATGGCCAGTTAAATTAGTCAACAATAAATTATCTCCTTCCCACGAGGGTGAAATGTAAAAGTCAATTGACTTCATTAATTCATTCATTTTTTGAATTAATAAATAACGTACTCTATTAGCGTTGATGTATTCCACTGCTGGGATGAAACGTGCGGCCCTAAAAACATTTGGCCAAGCATTTTTAATTTGCCTTACCATTAAATCATCTTTATTGCTGCGAGTCAATTCATCAAAAGCTGCCGCTGCCTCAGCATTGAGTATGAACGCAATATTGTTAACAGGTATGTCGGGTAATTCAATTGGTATTAAATCAGCCCCTAATTTTTTTAATGTTTCGAGAGCTAAAGAATCATTTTTATGAAAAGCATATTTTTTATCGAAGTCACTTTTTAAGTAACCTATTTTCAGCTTTTTAAAATCAATTTTAGGATTGTAATTGAACGGATAATCATATAAAGTTTGATCTTTTCCGTCGGGACCTTTTATTGTATTGAACACAATAGCAAGATCTTCAGCGTTTCTGCATATTGGTCCAATTTTATCCATAGACCAGCTAAGAGCCATTGCGCCAGTTCTGCTTACTCTTCCATAAGTTGGTCGTAACCCGGAAACTCCGCACACCGTTGAAGGTGAAACTATCGAGCCCCATGTTTCAGTTCCTATTGCAAAGGGCACTAAACCAGCTGAAGTGGCAGCTGCCGAACCGGCAGATGAACCGCTTGAACCTTTTGTTGTATCCCATGGATTTCTTGTCATTCCACCAAACCATACATCCCCCCAGGCTAATGCACCCATAGAAAGTTTTGCTACTAAAACTGCTCCAGCATTTTCAAGCTTTTTAATAACTGTTGCATCCTCATCTATTACTTGGTCTTTATACGGATTTGCACCCCAAGTAGTTTTATATTTTTTAGTGGCGAGTAAGTCTTTTACTCCAAAAGGTATTCCGTGTAACATTCCTCTATAGTGACCTTTAGCAATTTCTTCATCAGCTTTTTTCGCTTGTTGAAGTGCAAGTTCTTCTGTTAAAGTTATTACGCAATGAAGCTTAGGGCCATATTTTTTAAGTCGGCTAATGAAAAATTTTGTCAATTCGGTAGATGTTATTTGTTTTGTCTTAATTAAGTGGGCAAGTTCACCAATAGAATAAAAAGCTAAATCATCTAAATTTTTTGGCAACTTGACGTTGGAGTAATCACTGTAAGAAATTTTTTTTTGCTTTTGGGTGCTTTTAAAATCAACTGGGATAGGATTAAATAATATAGAAGGGGGGACAGCATTATCTAAACTAATCTTACGAAGATTTTGATAGTCTTTTAATTGATTGTTTAAAGCATCTAACATCGAATCGCGTTTAGCATCTGTAAAATCTAACCCAATAATTTTTTCGGCATTTTCTACCATACTTTTATTTATCTTAACTTCGGTTGCCGGTGAAAAATAAAAAGCCAATAGTGATAGTACTAACACTATTGACAAAACAATTAGATTAATTTTTTTCATTTTCTGCTCTCTATTTTATTGATAGAATACAATTACAAATTATTTCGAATATTACTTAAATTCAATAGAACCATGAGTGGGGGTGCCGATCTATACCCCCACTCAATTTAAGGAGGTGCTTACTGGGAGTTGGGGACAAACTTTTTAAAGTTCACTTATTTTGTATAATTTGCTTATTAGTATTGCTAATTTTAGTATGGAATTGTTAGGCTCCGAAAAAAAATTACTTAGACTGTCCAGTACTTCTTTTTGTGTTAAGTTATTGTAACTAACATTACTGTTTGTTCTTATTGTTTCGTCAAATTTTTTTATCGCATTCTGAATACTTTTTTTCAATTGCCTTTCATTAATTCCTCGCTGCCAACAAGAAAAATTTTTTACCAAAAGTTTTTTTGATGTTTGAAAATCATAATGTATCTCACCAATTATTTTTAATACTGTCCACGTCTTTAAACAATAACTATTTTCTTTGCTCCAATCCAAATTTTGCACTCTTTTTAAAGGTTGTATTCTAATATAAGGTTTATGTCAATAATGAGAATCAGTATAATTACGTACATTTTTAAATATCATAGAAAAAGGTGCAAATTTGTTCTAAAATCGAAGAATTTTAGTGCTAAAAAGTCAAAAAAAATTTTAAGAACGAGCTAAATTTCTTGCAGAAGGAGAATTTTTTTTACTTTTTTCGCGGTGAAATTTTTAGCTCAAACTCGCCCTACGAAGCATTTCGAGGCTAAGTCTAAGACTCGCCTTTTGGGAACAATACTTTGTAAGCGGTGGCTTCGAGAACCTCAGCCACCGTTGGGATATCGGTCTCTGAGGTTACTCGAAGTGACCGACACCAAATTATGAATAATTCAGCTTAAAAACCTTACTCATCTTTTACTTTAACTTAGGTAACACTGACGGAAAATAAGAATCTTCGGCTTTATTAGGATATTTCGAATACAAAACCTATAGTAATATAATTATCAAATTAATCTCTGGTTTTGGTACATCAATTTTGAGAATGAAGCCGTAAATAAATTTTAGTTTATTTAAAAATCTTGATTCGAATTTACAGCTATGTTTTTTTATTTGCATTTTACATCAATACTACCTTATATTTTGAGGTAAAATTTTAATATTTCCTAACAAATTAATAAAGTGCTATGTTAGACGACTTAGACATTAAAGTATTAAGAAAACTACAGCAAAATGGAAGAACTAAAAGGAACGAACTTGCTGAGGAGGTTAACTTATCTATTCCTTCGTTAAGTGAACGTTTAAGAAAGCTGGAAGAGAACAAAGTTATTGAAGGTTATTATGCCAAATTAAATCGTCATGTTTTTGGTTACGATATTATGGCGTTTATTGTGGTTATTATGGATTCCTCTAAGAACTACGATAAGTTGACTGAGCATGTAAAAAAAACCCCAGAAATTTTAGAGTGCTACTCTGTATTGGGAGAAGGCTCGCACATAATGAAAGCTGTAGCTAAAAACACAGAAGAATTAGAAAAGTTGCTGGGTAAAATTCAATCCTGGCCAGGAGTTACAAGAACTGTAACTAGCTTTGTGTTATCAACAATCAAAGAGACAACAAGTTTAGACATTTAACACAAACGTAATAGGAGAAAAAAATGGGAAAAGCATCCTCATCTGTAGATAAAGTCCTGAACTTTATCAAGGCAAATAAGATTCAGTTTATTGATTTTAAATTTATGGATTTTCCTGGGCAATGGCAGCATTTTACTGTGCCTTCTAGTCAATTAAATGAAGATTCT
This sequence comes from Melioribacteraceae bacterium 4301-Me, assembly GCA_041538185.1. Taxonomy (NCBI): domain Bacteria; kingdom Pseudomonadati; phylum Ignavibacteriota; class Ignavibacteria; order Ignavibacteriales; family Melioribacteraceae; genus Pyranulibacter; species Pyranulibacter aquaticus. Next base: position 179,985 of record JBGORM010000002.1, read on the forward strand.
TTCGAAGAGGGATTCGGATTTGACGGCTCGTCAATCCGAGGTTGGAAGAGCATAAATGAAAGTGATATGCTTATTATTCCGGACCCAGAAACTATGTTCGTTGATCCTTTTATTGAAGCACCAACTATAAGTTTAATATGCGATGTGTATGAGCCAGCAACAAAAGAAAAGTATTCCCGCTGTCCACGAAATATTGCTCAGAAGGCAGAAGCTTATTTAAAATCTACTGGCATTGCAGATACATCTTATTTTGGACCAGAAGCTGAATTTTTTGTTTTCGATGATGTTCGTTACGAAACAGGTCCAAATAGCAGTTTTTATATAATAGATTCAATTGAAGGTAAGTGGAATTCTGGCCGAGATGAAAAACCTAACCTTGCTTATAAACCAAGATATAAAGAGGGATATTTTCCGGTTCCACCTACCGATTCTTTAGTTGACCTTAGAAACGAAATGGTTACAAATCTAATTAATATGGGTGTAGAAGTAGAGGCGCAGCACCACGAAGTTGCATCTGGCGGGCAGTGTGAAATAGACTTACGGTTTGCACCTTTATTAAAAGCTGCTGACCAATTATTGTTATTCAAGTATGTTGTTAAAAATACTGCAAAAAAACATAATAAGACTGTTACCTATATGCCTAAACCTATATTTGGAGACAACGGCAGTGGTATGCATGTTCATACAAGTCTGTGGCTTAAAGGCAAGCCTTTGTTTGCTGGCGGCGGTTATGCGGGCTTGAGTGAAATAGGCTTGTATTTTATTGGTGGAATACTAAAGCATGCATCTTCACTTCTTGCTTTTACTAATCCAACTACCAACTCTTATAAACGCTTAGTACCTGGCTTTGAAGCACCTGTTAATTTGGCTTACTCGCAAAGAAATAGGAGTGCTTCTATAAGAATTCCAATGTATTCGAGCAGTCCAAAATCTAAAAGAATTGAATTCCGCTGCCCGGACCCATCTTCCAATCCATACCTCGCTTTTTCGGCAATGCTTATGGCTGGTTTAGACGGTATTATAAATAGAATTGACCCAGGTGAACCATTAGATAAAGATATTTACGATATGTCACCAGAAGAGTTAAAGGATGTTCCTTCTACACCCGAATCTTTAGGGCATGCGTTAAAAGCTCTCGCTGATGATCACGATTATTTGTTAAAGGGTGATGTCTTTACTGAAGATGTAATTAATACTTGGATAACCTACAAAATTGAAAAAGAGATTAAACCAATGGCATTAAGACCTCATCCACACGAATTCGAGCTTTATTTTGATGTATGATTATAATACTTACTAAACTTTCATGATGTTCTCTGCGTAAAAATTTATCCGCAGAGAACATCTTTTGTTTATAATGGGAAAATTATACAACTGAGATTTTGATTAGCTTAGATTTTTTAAAATGTGAACGTGATTCCGACTTTAAAAAATTCAACTGCAATCGGAGAATCTGTATCAAATGGCCAATTCATTTTATCTTTTTTTAATAAATACCATCCATAGCTGTAAGCGTTTTTCAAAACGAAATTTACGATTGGAACAACATGTGGAGAAGTCTCTAAAATTCTATTGATAAAATAATCGAGTGATTGGCTGCCAATACTTTCTAATAAATAACTTGCTGAATATTTCCAGAAAAGATGACGAGAAAATATTATGCTTGTTTCATAAGCAATGTTAAATGAAATTGAAGATTGTAAATCTAATCTTATGCCGCTTTCTGCCAAAGTCCCGAATCTTGTTTGTTTATTGTATCTGTCGAGAATTTGAATGTCATTGATAGGTCCAAAAGAAGAATTATTTTTTTCGTAATTAGTTAAGTAAGTTGGATAATTCTTAAAGTCAAATTGCGACCAGATAAAACCAGTTTGATGGTAAGGCAAGACCGTAACAGTATTTAATTTATAGCCAAAACCGTCACGCTTTGCAACCCCCAGTCTAAGTAAATTAGCCTTAATTTCGTTTTGTTTTTTGTGGATTTTTATAAATACTAGGTGAAACTTTTGAGCCAAAAATAAAATGTTCGTCAATTTCTAATATATTGTAACCGTCAATTTTTTCGTTAGAGTTGAACCCAAGTTTTATTTCCAATAAACCATCTTTACTAAATGCCGAGTAGAAATTTTTTTGAATTGGCTCGCCAATCCCGTAATTTAATTCAATAAAAGGTTTTTCATTTTTCCATCTCCACCTTAACCATTTGTGCCTTCTTTTAGTAGTATCTGCATTTGTAATGAAGCTTTTTATTGCAAGTGAATTAGTAATAATTTTCTGAGAATGTAAGATGTAGTTCTGTGCAAGAAAAAATATAAGGAAGAAAGTTGTAACTATTCTTGTCATAATTACGAGCTACAAAAATTTATAAAGTACTGGTTTTTAGACGATGGATTTTGTTTTTAGTTACTATAGGGTTTTATGTACTATCAGTTTATTTTAATGCCGCTCTTTTTTTCTAAGGTAGAAGTTAAGGCTTCCATCAATACATCGTTTGGTGCAGGTTTAGTTAGAAAAACATCAACGCCTGCCGCATAAGCATTGTCCTTATCCTGCTGGAATGTATGAGCTGATAACCCAACAATAGGGATGTTTTTGAATTCAGGGTGATTTCTCATTTCTCTAGTAAGTTGCAACCCATCTTTTTTCCCACGCAGAGAAATATCCATAAGAATAATGTCAAATTTTTCTTTCTTTATTTTTTGATAAAATGTTTCTTCAGAATCGCAAATTTGTAAATCAAATTTTCGTCTTAAAAAAATTTCTAAGAATCTTTGATTTTCGTAATCGTCTTCAACAATTAACAATTTTGGTTTTTTCTTTTGTTCGGTGGTCGCCATAGTTATCATTTTTATTCTGCTTAAAATTGCTAACGAAAAATAATAATTGGCTGCTTAAATAGGAAATTTGGTCTAAACTATTTAGCATTTCAATGAATTATGTTGGCTTATAAAAAAGCCAAGTATAATACTGAAATATAAAGAATTTTATCTTTTTTAAACCAAATATGATGAGTATTGTAAAGCCATATTTTCTTTTGCACGTTAATGTTCTGCTTACTGCGGGATTTATTTAAACGAACGAACAGAACTTAATGTAATTTTGCAAGATAGACTTAAAATTTACTATCATATTCATCCCAACTTTTTATTTTGAGGTCTTCAATTTTTTTATTCGTTAAGGCCTCTGCAAGTCTCATTGCAAGCTGTCTGTTAGTAATCAGAGGTACTTTATAATCAACAGCAGTTCTGCGTATAAGGTAATCGTTGGTCAACTCCTCTTCTTGTAAATTTTTAGGGATGTTAATAACCAGGTCAATTTTACCTTGCTTTATGTAATCTGTAGCGGAGGGGGATTTGCTTTCAAGTGGCCAATATAAAGACTCAACTGGTAAGTCGTTAGATTTCATAAACTTTGCTGTTCCATGTGTTGCGTAAAACTTTACTCCAAGACTTAGTAATAGTCGGCAGGTTTCTAACAGTTCTGCTTTTGATTCAATACTACCAGAAGAAATCAAAATTGATCTTAGAGGAAATTTATATCCTACAGAAATTAATGCCTTTAAAAATGCTTCGTTAAAATCGTCGCCCAAGCAAGCCACCTCGCCAGTAGAAGCCATTTCAACACCAGTTGTTGGGTCAGCACCTTCTAATCGAGTAAAAGAAAATTCTGGCGCTTTTACTCCAACATAATCGTAATTAAAATTTATGCCGTTATGATTATCAACTTTTCTGCCCATTATTACATTTGTTGCTGTTTCAATAAAGTTTTGTTTTAGTGTTTTTGATACGAAAGGGAAACTCCTTGATGCTCTAAGATTACATTCTATCACTTTTACCTTGTTGTCTTTGGCGATGAATTGTATATTGAAAGGGCCATTGATATTTAGTGATTTAGCAATATTTGAAGAAATTGCTCTGATTTGTCTTACTGTTTCAAGATAAGTTCTTTGCGGAGGTAGTACTAAAGTTGCATCACCTGAGTGAACCCCGGCATTTTCTATATGCTCTGAAATAGCAGAACAAACAATATTGCCGTTTTGAGCTACTGCATCAAATTCTAATTCTTTTGCGTTAATTAAGAATTTGCTGATTACAACGGGATGCTCTGGTGAGACATCCACTGCTTTGTTCAGAAATTTAATCAATTCTGTATCGTTGCCTGCAATTGCCATTGCAGCGCCACTTAATACATAAGAGGGTCGAACAAGGACAGGATAACCAACTTTATTTGCAAACTCAATTGCTTCAGAGATTGTGCTTAACTGACTCCACTCTGGTTGTTCTACGCCTAATTGGTCTAACAAGGCGGAAAATTTACTCCTGTTTTCTGCAGTGTCAATTGAAGTTGGACTTGTCCCTAATATTTTTACGCCTACATTATGAAGTTTCATGGCAATATTATTTGGGGTTTGTCCACCCATAGAAACAATTACTCCAAGAGGTTTAATAGCTCTGTAAATCTCGTAAATTGTTTCTATTGTCAGTTCTTCAAAAAACAATGCATCGGATTCATCATAATCAGTGCTAACAGTTTCAGGGTTACAATTAATCATAACAGTTTTGTAGCCCATCTTACGCAAAGTTTTGCCTGTAACTACACAACACCAGTCAAATTCTACAGAGCTGCCAATTCTATATGGACCTGAGCCAAGTATAATAACTGATTTTTTAATGTCAGGTTCAGAATCGTTCTGAGAAGCATTGTATGTTAAGTACAAATAGTTTGTTTTAGCAGGGTACTCTGCTGCCAGAGTATCAATATGTTCGATGAATGGTTTTATTTTGTATTTGTTTCGAAGTAGAAAAACATCGTGGGCATCTACGTTAATTATGTTGGCAATTTGTCTGTCTGAGAATCCTAATTGTTTTGCTTTAAGAAGCAGTTCTTTAGGAAATTTCTTTAATGTTGTTTTAGAAATTTCATTTTCGATGTTTATAATGTTGTTAATTTTATATAAAAACCATTTATTGATATGAGTCAAATTGTGAATATGTTCAATTGAATAACCGGCTTTTATAGCTTGTACAACTGCAAAAATTCTTTCTTCAGTTGGTTCTTTTAGAGCAGTATCGAGATTATCAAAATAGATTTTTGTACGGCTCGCGGTAATTCCATCAACACTTATATCCAGCATCCTCATTGCTTTTTGAAATGCTTCCTCGAATTTTCTTCCAATAGCCATTACTTCGCCGACAGATTTCATTGATGAGCCAAGTTTTCTCTTTACGAGTCTAAATTTCTTCAAATCCCAACGAGGCACTTTAATTACAATATAATCAAGGGCTGGTTCAAAGAATGCGCTTGTAGTTTTTGTAATAGAATTTCGAATTTCGTGAAGACCGTAACCAAGTGCTAATTTTGCCGCAACAAATGCAAGTGGATAACCCGTAGCTTTTGAAGCAAGTGCTGAACTTCTTGATAACCTTGCATTAACTTCTATTACTCGGTAATCGTCGGAATTTGGGTCGAGTGCAAATTGGATGTTACATTCGCCAACAATACCCAAATGTTTTATGGTTTTTATTGCTATTTCACGCAGTTTGTGGTATTCGCTGTTTGTTAATGTTTGACTTGGTGCGACTACCATACTTTCACCAGTATGAATTCCCATTGGGTCAATATTTTCCATATTACAAACTGTAATGCAGTTATCGTATTTATCACGAACTACTTCATACTCAATTTCTTTCCAGCCTTCTAAGTACTCTTCAACTAATATTTGAGAAGAGTAAGAAAGAGCTTTCGAAGCAATTTTTTTTAGCTCGTTTTTGTTTCTGCAAATTCCAGACCCCAATCCACCAAGAGCAAAAGCTATCCTTACAATTACAGGAAAGCCAATTTGAGTAGCAAAGTCAACAGCATCTTCAACAGTAGTTACTGCTTTGCTGTGCGGATATTTTACATTTATTTCGCTAAGTCTTTCGCAGAATTTTTGTCTATCCTCAGTGTTCTCGATAGCATCTATCTGTGTACCAAGTACTTGAACATTGTATTTCTGAAGAATATTTTCTTTGTGAAGGGCAAGTCCGCAATTAAGTGCTGTTTGCCCACCAAAGCCTAATAGAATTCCATCAGGCTTTTCTTTTTGAATTATTTTTTCTACAAAATATGTCGTAATTGGAAGTAAGTAAACTTTGTCGGCTAAATAGTCAGAGGTTTGAATTGTAGCTATGTTAGGGTTGATGAGAATGGTATAAACCCCTTCTTCTTTCAATGCTTTAATACATTGGCTACCTGAGTAGTCAAATTCTCCAGCTTCTCCAATTTTTAATGCCGAGCTTCCAATAATTAGAACTTTCTTATTTTTTTTGTTCACTTCACATCCTTTAAAAATTCATCGAAAATAAATGAAGTATCAACTGGGCCAGGTGCAGCTTCAGGGTGAAACTGAACGCTTTTAAATGGCAGTTTTTTGTGAACAAGTCCTTCATTTGTTCCGTCATTCAAATTTTTGAACCATTCTGTCCAACCTGAAGGTAATTTTTTAGAATCGACAGCAAAGCTGTGATTTTGAGAGGTTATGTAACATTTATTACTTCCTTCTTCTCTAACAGGTTGATTTTGCCCGCGATGTCCATATTTAAGTTTGTACGTTTTTGCCCCTGCTGCTAATGCAAGTATTTGGTGACCCATACAAATACCGAGTGTTGGGACTTGCTTTTTCAACAATTTTTTTGTTTGCTCTACAAGTTCTTTGTAAACTACAGGGTTTCCAGGTCCATTTGAAATGACAACACCGTCATAGTTTTCGTTGTCAAAATTATAGTTATAAGGAACACGAACTACCTGGACGTTTCTTTCAATTAAATTAGAGATAATGCTTTTCTTACAACCGCAGTCAATTAAAATAATTCTGCGTTTTCCATTACCATAAATTTCAGTTTGAGTAACGGTAACTTTTTCTATAAGGTTGTCAATATCCGGATTGTAAAAATCTATTTTTTCATTTTCTACTTGGATTTTTCCAAGCATAGTTCCCCGTTCGCGCAAAAGTTTAGTCAGTTTTCTGGTATCAACTCCGCTTAAGCCGGGTACCTTAAATTTGTATAGCCAATCAGATAAACTTTGCAATGCACTCCAGTGATTGAACTCAGCAGAGTTTTCAGAAACTACAAGAGCTTCAACCTGTATTTTATTAGACTCAAAATTTTCTGGTAAATCATCTGAGTCGTTAAGCTGAGGTACTCCGTAGTTGCCAATAAGAGGATACGTTAAAACTAATATTTGTCCTTTGTAAGAGGGGTCGGTCAATGTTTCCGGGTAGCCTACCATTCCAGTATTAAAGACGACCTCGCCAGCAACAGATTTGTGATAGCCAAATAAGTATCCTTCAAAAATATTTTTATCTTCAAGTATTAGTTTTGCTTTTTGGCTTGGCTCAGTTTTCTTTTGCTTCAACTTTTTCCTTTCGTTTGTAGTTTTGAGTAGGCATGGAAGGTAAATCTTCAAAAAATGCCTGTGCAAAGTATAAATTTTTTATTAGTAATAAAAATCGTACATAAAAATTTTTGTAATTGTTTGTTCATTTTGTGCAAGAAAATTCAGAAGTGTATTTTTTTTATTATTACTGCTTCAGGTAATATCATAGTGATTAAAAGCACTATTCATTTTTTACTGTAATTTTATTTTGCAGTTGTCTTTTTCTGTTTATAGGAACCTTGGCTGGTGGTAACCTATAAAATAAAGGGAGCAATTTATAGCTCCCTTTTTTATATTGTACAATAATTTGAATAATCTCTATTGGTGATAATTGTATTATTCAATAATAGTGTGGGGTCTAATTGTTCAAAATATATATCATAGAATTTGTCTTACTATTTCTTTTCTATTCATGCATCTCAGCACCTAAATTTACAACTCGCAAAGTAGAACCCCCTGTAAGCGGTAATGAAGAAATCCATAACAATGTAGGGTTAAATAAAGAATTAGTGTTAGAAAGTGTAACAGGGATAGCATCATATTATGCAAAAGAATTTAATGGACAAGTTACATATAGCGGAGAAATTTATGACATGTATGGTTTAACAGCTGCGCATCCCACTTACCCGATGGGGACAAAGCTTAGAGTAACAAATTTATCCAACTTAAAAAGCGTAATACTTGAGGTAAATGACAGAATGCCTAATTGGCCGGATAGAATCATAGACCTTTCATTGGGTGCAGCTATTCAATTGGGAATGGTAAAAGATGGGCTCGCTGAGGTTAGGATTGATGTATTGCAATGGGGAACTGGGAAAAAGTAAGCCCTCAAAGAGTTTTTTCTTTAAGGGCTTTGAAGATTTATTATCTAACAAACTTCCACCAATAGAAGTATTTGTTTTCGAGATCTGCAACTGACGGCATTGGGAAAAATTTTAGTTCATTACCTGCGGCAAACCAAAAGCCATGGCGTAAAAATTTGTAGGAAATATCCCTTAACAAGCTACCCAGGCTAATAGTTTTAGTAAGCTTTTCAGGGTTATTTTTTAATACCATTATACAATCGTAAAATCTGTAAGGGTTAACAGATGGCAGTTCGATATTAAAAATTTCTTTGTTTTTGTTCGATTCTAAAAATTTTTCAATATCGAATTCGATTTGTGTAAAGCAAATTTTTGGTGCACCTTTAGCTTTTTGACTGGTAATAAATTTTCCGAATTCACGTTGGTCTAAAGTAGAGGCGACGAGTGTTTCTAAAGGCGCAACTTCCTGATAAATTCTAATTAAACCCGGTTGATTATAAGCGGTGTATTCGGCCGGTTCAATTGGTAAAACTTTACCATTAGTTGTAACAAGAAATAGTTTTTGAATGGCTTTTAAGTCAACATGCTCTAATACATTATAGGAGCAGATAAACTTTGTCTTTTTGGGCAAACCATCTTCGTGAGGTACAGTTAGCTTAAGATATTCATCAATTTCAAAGTATGGATTTCTAAAATTGATATCAATTTCAGCAAAAATAACTTTGCCGCTGAAATGCTTTGCGCTGCCAAGTGTATAGTGCTCGCCAAATTTCTCTGGGTCTAATTGTGATGCTACAAGTGCATTGATCGGAAAGACTATCATATACAAATGCTTTTCATATTCTGGCATTTTTTCTCCGAAATAATTGAATTTTTCTGATTCAAAGCTATTAAAAGAGGCAATGAAGAGCAAGAAATTGCTTGAATCTTTATTCTAAAAGTTACATCAAATAGTCAAAGAGTTAATAATTATGAGGCAAAAAAATGTACATTGACGAGCAATTAAAAAATGAACTAAAGAAGATATTATCTGTGCTAACAAAAAAAGTTAAAATAGTTTTTTTTACACAAGAAATAGAATGCCAGTATTGCAGGGAAACAAGACAAATTTTAACTGAGCTTTCAGAAGTTTCTGACAAGCTTTTCTTAGAGGTAAAAAATTTTATTATAGATAAAAACGATGCGGAAAAATACGGCGTCGATAAAATTCCTGCGACAGTCCTATTGGATGAAAATGATAAGGATTATGGAATTAAATTTTATGGAATCCCAAGTGGGTACGAGTTCTCATCATTACTTGAAGATATTAAAATGCTCGGCACAGGAAACTCTGGACTTCCAGAAAATGTTGAAGAAGAAATTAAGAAGATTAACTCAAACGTCCATATGCAAGTTTTTGTAACACCAACTTGTCCTTATTGCCCAACTGCTGTTATAACGTCTCATAGGTTTGCTTATGTTAATGAAAAGATTAAGAGTGATATGATTGAAGCCACAGAGTTTCCACATTTGTCACAAAAATATAATGTTCGCGGTGTTCCAAGAACCGTAATTAATGAATCAACGTACTTGGAAGGTGCTGCACCAGAAAATGTTTTTCTTGATAAAGTAAAAGAAGCAATTAACTATGGAGTTAAAGTGGTATGAAGCACAAGAAAATTTTTTTTATTAGAAGAATTTTGCCTGTCTTTGTTGGTGCTTTATTGGGTTATGCTTATTATTACTTTATCGGGTGTTATAATGGTAAATGTTTGATTTCAGGTAACCCTTATGTAGCAACCTTATACGGTGCAATTATTGGTGCCTTACTAACATTTCCAAGTTCAACAAAAAGGTCTATTGAAGATGCGAAAGAAAATAACAAAAGAAATTGAAATAGAAGATTTAGTTACGCAATTACCTCCAGCTGTAACCTATCTAATGGAAAAGGGGATACGTTGTTTGGTGTGCGGCGAGCCTATTTGGGGAACATTAGAAAATGCAGCTAAAGAAAAAGGTTTTTCAGATTCCGAAATTAATACCTTTGTTGAAGAGCTAAATAAATTATATATTGAAAAAGAAAAAAGTTAACAGTTATTCAATTAAGAAAGGCAGGAATAAAAATGGCTCAAAAATCAAACAAAAAAAATTCGCTCGCTAATCAAAAAGGCGGTTTAACAAAAAAGCAGAGAAGTTACATATACACTGGTATTTTTATAGGATTGGCTGTGCTACTCTTTATTTTTAATAACTCAAATTCAGAACCGCAGCAGGGACCTTATCCACCTAATTATGTCCCTACTGTTTCAGAACAAAAATCTGTTAATGCTCCAGATTTTACTTTACCCACGACCGATGGCAAAACTCTTAAACTTTCCGATTTTAAGGGGAAGGTGGTAATAATAGATTTTTGGGCTACATGGTGCCCCCCATGTCGTAAAGGAATTCCCGATTTAATTGAGTTAAAGAAAAAGTTTGGTAAAAAAGGACTTGAAATAATAGGTGTTTCTGTTGACCAGGATACAAAGGATCAAGTAGTGCCGTTTATAAAACAATACGGCATTAATTACCCTGTTGTTTATGGTAATAATAATGTTTATCGGGCTTACGGCGGTATTGAGGCTATTCCAACAACATTTGTAATTGATAAAACAGGTAAAATAGTTGCAAGTTATCAGGGCCTAATGCCTAAATCAGTCTACGAAAATCATATAAGCAAACTTTTGGGCAGTTAGTAAAAAATTTTATTAATGCTCTTGTTCTGAAAATTAAGAGCAAGAGCAAGTTTTCAGGTAAATAATATTTAGTGGTTATGCTCAAAATCTTGGTGCAAGTTTCCTTTTACCTCAAGGTATTCACCCAGTCTATATAAAAGATCCCACGAGTAAATTCCATAATCATAGCCGTCTTTCCATCTTATTTGGATTGCATAATTACCTACCGGTTCAATTTTTTCTATTTCATACTTACCAGGTTTATTAGATTCTACTTTTGGTAGTTCATAGTGCTTCCATAAGATTGTCTCACCTTTGTTACCTGCATCGGGTGATTCATCGCGCAAAAATTTTAATGGGAAATTGTGAATTTTTCCGTTATCCCACACTACTTCGAGATAATCCTGCTTGTGTAACTTTACTTTTTTGGGTGTGTTCATATCGGATTTCTATTAAATTTATAAATCACTATAGAAAATTGATAAAATACAATTAAAAATACTATACTCTTTTTTCAGTCGTATTCTTTTAAACCAACCTAATGCAACAGAAAATTATATATTTATTTTTATTTATCTCTTGTGTACGTTCTTTGTTCCCTTAGTAACATTAACAATAAAGAAATCAAACCTTTGACTTGTCAAAGAAGTTTGAGAATTCATTACCCACCCACGAAGTGGCGAATTCTCATCGGAAGTGGTGGATTCCCATTAGTGGGTTGAATTATCATGATTAATACAGCGAGGAAGTAACCCCCTACTGCAAAAAGTTTATCATCTTGCTTCATTTGTTAGAGATCGTTTTACTCACTTCATTCATTCACAACGAAGGCAATGAGTTGTGAAACAGAGATACTTCGGTCACCTAATTAAAAAACTCATGCGCTCCTTTGTATTGACAATAATTTTTTATTTAATTATAAACTACTTTTTGTCAGTGAGAGCAAGCTGCATTATTTAGGTTTAGTAAAGTGAAACTATTAATTAGTCTTTTTCACCAATTGGCATTTAATTATCTTCCTTAAATAATCTTGAGTAGTATTGAATCCTAAATAAAGCATAGAAGATAAGTAACTCACCGCTGATGAGAGTGTACCAGTTAAAATAGGTGGGTTGATAATTAGTAATTGCCGCTAAAAGTTTTTGATTTTTAGTTAATGAATTTGATAAGAGGCCCTCCTTTATAACTATACTTAAATAGTCCCAAATGTAAGTGCAAAAGATTATTAAAACTCCAAGTATGATTAACACCCATTCTAATCTGTTAGTCTTTAGTGGTATGTTATTTTCTTGAAAATAAATGATCATAATAGCTAATATTATCATTGTTAAAGAATTTATAATGGGAGCTATTACAGGTCCAACCCAAGCTACTGGAATTAAGAATAAAACATCCCATGTAAAAAGAGATTCTGGCCAGTTTAGAAATATTTTTAATGCGATATAGTAAAATATATCCCATACAGCAAAGCAGTAAAGAAAATAAGCAAATCTTTGGAGTAAGTTATTGCCTGAAATAACTCCTACTGAGACAAGCATTACAATAGTAGCAAACTCTCTAATAATTTCTATATAAAATATTTTTTCTGGGAAAGTGATTAACGGGAAAGTAAAACCATTTGGATAATACAATTCTCTTAAATAAACAACTACAGTAGCTTCTAAAAATCCCATTGCAATTGCAAATATTGTAGGCCAGAAAAACTTGCTTACTGTTTTCCTAATTTCTTTACGCATAAGCATGTTAAAATTAAAAAAGAATTAGAAGAAGAATTTTTATTTAAGTACAGATTCATGCGGTAGAATTACAAATTGATTGTTTAGCTTTGTTGTATTCCGTTATAAGTTTAGTAAATAAGTCTTTGACCGGCAATATTTCATGAATAAGTCCAACACCCTGTCCAGCTTCCAGCATCCCTTCGTTTTCATTTCCTTCGAAAATACCTGCTCTTTCTCGTTTGTTTCCAAGTAATTCCCTAAGCCTATTTTCATCTGCGCCATTTTTTTCTTCTTGTTCGACAAGTTGGGTAAAGTTATTTTTAATCATTCTTGCCATTCCAATTTTTTTAAGAATAAGTACTGTGTCATTATCTTTAGCTTCTATTACTTTTCTTTTGTAATTATAATGAGCTGAGGATTCTACTGTAGCAGCGAACCTTGTACCAATTTGCACTCCTTCAGCTCCAAGTGAAAGGGCTGCCAAAATTCCTCTACCATCTGCTATACCGCCTGCAGCAATAACTGGAATTTTTAAAGCATCAACAATTTGAGGGATAAGGCAGAATGTAGTTATCTCATCGATACCGTTATGCCCACCGGCCTCTACGCCTTCGCCAACTACAGCATCACAGCCAACACTTTCGGCTTTCAATGCTTGTTTAACTGAAGATACTACATGTACAACTATAACTCCATTGCTTTTAAGCTTGTCGATGTATTTGCCCGGGTGACCTGCAGATGTGAAAACTATTTTTACATTTTCTTCAAGCACAGTTTTAACAATTTCATCTGCATCACCGCGTAGAAGTGGTATGTTAACACCAAAGGGATTGGATGTAGCATTTTTACATTTTTGAATATGTTCTCTTAGTAAATCTATTTTCATCGAACCTGAACCTATTAATCCAAGTCCACCGCAATTAGAAACTGCAGAAGCTAATTTCCAGCCCGAGACCCACACCATTCCAGCTTGAATTATTGGATAGCCAATCCCAAGTAAGTCGGTTATTCTGTTTTTAATATTCATACAATTTCTTTTATTGTTACTTTAGTTGACTTATCAAGCAAGTTTGATAAAACTAACATTATTGATTAAATTGGCACATCAATTTAACAAAATATAGGTTTAGTTGAGAGCAGTAATACCTGCAGCTGGCTTTGGTTCCAGATTAAAACCCCATACTTATTCGCTTCCAAAAGTTTTATTAAATGTGGGTGGAAAGCCAATTATTTCTCACATACTTGATAAGCTTTTGGAAGAGAAAGTAAACAGTGCCACATTTGTAATCGGTTATTTAGGAGAACAAATAATTGATTACGTAAAAAAAAACTACCCCACCTTAAATGCTGATTTTGTAGAGCAAAAAGAACTGCTTGGCTTGGGTCATGCAATTTATTCTGCTAAAGAAACGTTAGGGAATGAAGAGGTTTTTATAATTCTTGGTGATACAATTTTTGATGTTGATCTTCATCCAGTTATTGAAAGAAAGGAAAATGCTTTAGGTGTTAAAGAGGTTGACAATCCAGAAAGATTTGGAGTAGCTGTATGTGAAAAAGGGAAAATTGTCAAGTTAATTGAAAAACCAAAAGAAATGGTTTCTAAACTTGCATTGGTAGGTTTATACTACATCAAAAATACACCGCTGCTCATTGAATGCTTAGACGAATTAATAGAAAAAGGAATAAAAACAAAAGATGAATATCAGCTTACAGATGCACTTCAGTTAATGATTGATAAAGGCGAAAAGTTAACTACATTTCATGTTGATGGATGGTACGATTGTGGTAAGCCGGAAACACTCCTTTCAACTAATCAATTTTTGTTAAGAAAAAATGGCACAAATAGAAGGCCCGAAAATGTAATAATTAGTAATCCAGTTTACATTGCAGAAGATGCTGAAGTGTTTAATTCAGTAATTGGACCTTTTACAACAATTGCATCGAACTGCCAAATTAATGAATCAATAATTAAAAATTCGATTGTTAGTTCTGGCGCAGTAGTCGAAAGAGCAATAATAGAAAATTCAATAATAGGGAGTGATGCGGTAGTTCGCGGCAACTTTAAAAGAATTAACGCAGGTGATTCATCTGAAATTGAAATTCTTTAACAGAGAGGAATATATACTATGTCTTACTTATTTACTTCAGAGTCAGTCTCAGAAGGGCATCCAGATAAAGTTTGCGATGCAATTTCTGATGGTATACTTGATGAAATTTTTAGACAAGATCCAAATGCAAGAGTGGCTTGTGAAACTTTTGTTACAACAGGACTTGTAGTAGTTGGCGGTGAAATTTCAACAAGAGCTTATGTGGATGTTGAAAATGTTGTACGAAGAACAATTCGAGAAATTGGTTATACAAAAGCTGAATACAAATTTGATTCGGAATCCTGTGGTGTCTTGAATTCACTTCATGCACAATCACCCGATATTGCTATGGGTGTAGATAAAGGCGGTGCGGGAGATCAAGGCTTGATGTTTGGTTATGCGTGCGATCAAACTCCTGAGTTGATGCCTATGCCAATTATTTACGCGCACAAACTTGTTAAAAGATTGGCTGATGTTAGAAAAAACTTTCCAGATTTAATGCCTTACTTAAGACCAGATGCAAAATCACAAGTAACAATTGAATACGATGATAATAACGAACCTAAAAGGGTTGATACAATTGTCATTTCAACTCAACACGACAGCGGAATCCCTCAAAAGAAAATTAAAGAAGATGTTATTAAATATATTGTTAAAGAAGTTATTCCAGAAAAATATTTAGATAAAAAAACAAAATATTTTGTTAATCCTACTGGAAGATTTGAAATCGGCGGTCCACATGGCGATAGTGGTCTTACAGGCAGAAAAATAATAGTTGATACCTATGGTGGATGGGCACCTCATGGCGGTGGTTCATTCTCTGGTAAAGACCCTTCGAAAGTTGACAGAAGCGCTACTTATGCTGCCCGATATATTGCAAAAAATATTGTTGCAGCTAAACTCGCTAAAGAATGTCTTGTGCAAGTTGCATATGCTATTGGAGTCGTTCAGCCTGTATCTATTTTTGTTGATACTAAAGGAACAGGTGTTTTACCCGATAAAGAAATAGCAAAAATAATAAAGAAAGAAATAGACCTTTCACCTAAAGGAATTATTGATAAGTTAAAATTAAGAAGACCAATTTACCAAAAGACATCAGCTTATGGGCATTTTGGACGAAACGATAAAGACTTTACATGGGAAAAGTTAGACCTAATAAAAACATTTCAAAAATATTTATAAACTGTTTTTAAACAAATTAATTATATAAGGAGAAGTTAACAATTATGGATTATAAGAGCGGTAAATATAAAGTTAAAGATCTTTCATTAGCTTCGGAAGGGAGAAAAAAAATTGAATGGGCAGAATCGAGAATGCCAGTCTTAATGGCGTTAAGAGAGAAGTATTCCAAAACAAAACCATTAAAAGGATACAAAATTGCCGGCTGTCTTCATGTTACTAAAGAGACTGCTGTTTTAGTTGAAACTCTCAAAGCTGCTGGCGCCCAAGTTAGTTGGAGCGGATGCAATCCATTATCCACACAAGATGAAATTGCAGCGGCTCTTGCAAAAAATGGAATCGAAATTTATGCATGGCATGGCCAAAGTGTAAAAGAATTTTATTGGTCAATTGAAAGAACATTGGATATCAAACCAAATCTAACACTTGATGACGGCGCTGATCTTATATTTACAATTCACAATAAGTTTCCACATCTTGCTAAAAATGTTATTGGCGGCACTGAAGAAACTACGACTGGTGTGCATAGACTGAGAGCAATGGCAGAGGCAGGTAAACTACTCTACCCAGTAATTGCTGTTAATGATGCTGAAACTAAATGGGACTTTGACAATGTTTATGGTACTGGACAATCTTCAATTGATGGAATACTAAGGGCTACCTCTGTTTTGTTGGCTGGCAAAAATTTTGTTGTTGCAGGATATGGTCATTGCGGCAAAGGTTGTGCAATGCGTGCAGCAGGGCTCGGCGCTAATGTAATTGTTACTGAAGTTAAACCTACTGCGGCTTTAAAAGCTGCTTTGGATGGATTTAGGGTTATGACTATGGATGAAGCAGCTAAAATTGGAGATATTTTTATTACAGCCACTGGTGTAAAAGATGTTATAGTGGAAAGGCATTTCAAAAAAATGAAAGATGGTGCAATTGTATGTAATACCGGTCATTACGATTGCGAAATTAATATACCGCAATTAGAAAAATTGAGTAAAGGCAAAAGAACTGTGAGAGCAAACAACGAGGAATATACATTAAAAGATGGAAGAAAAATTTATTTGCTAGCTAAAGGCAGACTGGTAAACCTCGCTGCTGCCGAAGGACATCCTTCTGAAGTTATGGATATGTCTTTTGCTAATCAGTTTATGTCACAGCTTAGACTGATAAATTATGATAAACATGGTATACTTCTTAATCCAGAAGTAATTGAAATTCCTGAAGAGCAAGATCAAGAAATTGCAAGGATAAAACTGCAAACTATGAGTTATACTATTGATAAGCTTACAAAAGAGCAACTAGCTTACATTAAAGATTATAGTGCAGGGACTTGATTAGTACTTGTTAATTTATTTTGCTCTCCTTTTTTATGTTTAATTGGTCGAGAAAATTTCGTCAGAGTTTTCCATAACTCTGACGACTCGACGCTTCAACTATTTAACCCCCATTTTCCATACAGTCATAGGCTAAAGTTTGTAGAAGATAAGCAGTGTTGAAGAATCGCATAAAACCAAATGAGGCTAAAATCTGTTAGTAGAAGTGTGATTTGATAAAACCTTTGAAATCAAAAGAGAAGGCATAAGGTAATAAGGTATAGTTTTTTGGTTTAGTCAGAGTTACTAAGGTTTAGAAGAAAAAGATAAGCTCAAAAAACCTTATACCTAAATTTAACTCGTTTTAGTCAAAGGCTGATGAGCCTAAAAAAATAACAACGCTATTAAATATTGATTTCCGACAAAAAATTCATTTCTTTTTTTTGGATTAAAGTTATCGGTTCATCAGTAAAGGCAGAGATTTGGAATATCATTTTTCACATCTCTCTATTATTAAATACATTGATAATATTTTTACAGAATTCTATCAAGAAACTTAATATATCTTCTGGTGAATCCTTATCATTATCCATTTCTAATTTTAAATTTTTGTCGTTTTGAACAAATTTAATTTTGTGAGAATACTTTTCGTTTAAGAAAGAAAGGAATGAAGTAAATTTGTTTTCGTAAAAATCTTCTCGCTCAGCTTTGGGCAGATAAATAATAATTTTGTTTTTTTGAATGACGATTCTTTCAAACAAAGCGAAAGAGGCATAATATCTCAATATTGCAGCTGCAAGAAGCCTTTCGACTGTAACTGGCAGTTTGCCGAATCTGTCTTCCATTTCCTCTCTAATTTCATCTGCCTCTTCAATTTTAATCATTGAAAACATTGCTGTGTAAAAACTCAACCGGTCTGCTTGGTCGGACATATATTGCTTTGGAATACCTATTTCAAAGTAAGTATCAATTGTAGGCTGTGACCTTTCTTGCTGCTTGGGTAAATCTTTAAATACCTCACTAAATTCATTTTGCTTTAGTTCTTCTACTGCCTCGTCTACCAATTTCATATACATATCAAAACCCACCGTATCAATAAAGCCGCTTTGTTCAGTACCAAGTAAATTTCCCGCACCTCTTATTTCAAGATCTCTCATAGCAATATTAAAACCTTCTCCAAGTTCAGTATACTCTTCAATAGCCAACAGTCGTTTAAATGCTTTTTTATTAATTGAATTTAACGAGGGTACTAATAAATAAGCATAAGCTTGTTTATCCGATCTGCCAACTCTACCGCGCAATTGATGAAGTTCAGCAAGTCCAAATCTGTCGGCACGGTTGATTATAATTGTATTTACATTTGGGATATCGAGACCTGATTCGATAATTTTAGTGGAAATTAAAACATCGTATTTCCTGTTCAAAAAATCGTATATAACATTTTCAAGTTGTGATGCTTTCATTTGACCATGTGCCACTGCAAAACTAACTTGAGGCATATTTTTCTGAAGATACGAAGCTATTTTTTCAATTGACTGAATTCTGTCGTGTACAAAATATACCTGTCCTCCTCTATATAGCTCATTCATTATCCATTGACGTATTTTATTTATATCGAAAGTATCAACTTTAGTATAAATTGGTTGTCTGTTCGGCGGAGGTGTGCCAATTATTGAAAGGTCCCTCGCACCAAGTAAGGAAAGATTAAGTGTACGAGGTATTGGTGTGGCAGTTAAAGTAAGAGTATCAACATTAGCTTTTAGCGAGCGCAATTTTTCTTTGTGCATCACGCCAAATCGATGCTCCTCATCGATAATTAAAAGTCCTAAATCCTTAAAAACAACATCTTTGGACAATAAACGATGTGTCCCAATAATTAAATCAATCTCACCCTTTTGTAGTTTTTCTAAAATTTCTTTCTGTTTTGTTTTGTTCTGAAATCTTGAAATTACCTCTACTTTTACAGGGTATTGAGATAAACGAGTTTTAAAAGTGTTGTAGTGTTGTTCTGCCAATATGGTGGTAGGGACTAATAGAGCAACTTGTTTACCGTCATTAATTGCTTTGAAGGAAGCACGGACAGCAATTTCCGTTTTTCCGAAGCCAACGTCCCCGCATACTAATCTGTCCATTGGGTTTTCACTTTCCATATCAGCTTTAACTTCTTCGGTAACTTTAACTTGGTCGGGTGTATCTTCATAAAAAAAAGACGCTTCCAATTCTTTCTGCCAAATAGAGTCGGCACTAAAGGCAAAACCCTTTGCAGCTTTTCTCTTTGCATAAAGTGTTATCAATTGACGGGCAGCTTCTTTGATTTTTGTTTTTACTTTACTTTTAGTGTTTTTCCATTCATTGCTGCCTAAAACTGAAAGCTTAGGTTGAACATTTTCTTTTGAAGAAAACTTTTTTACTAATGAGAAGTAATTTAAATTAACGTAAACAACCCCGCCTTCGGCATATAAAATTTTTATAGATTCCTGCTCAATATCTCCTATTTTGATTGTCTCCAGCCCTGCATATTTACCGATACCAAAGTTTTCATGAACAACAAAGTCACCCTTTTTAATCGAAGCAAAATCTAATTTTGATTTACTGCGTAAATTTTTGGGGAGTAATCTTGTTCTATATGGTTTATTAAAAATTTGATAATCGGAAAGAAAAATTAAATTATCATTTCTCGAAATAAATCCACTCTTAAGCGGTATTACAAATAGTTTTAATTTGCCATTATCAAGCAGTTCGGCAAGTTCTTCCTTATAATCGTATAGCAGTTCATAAAGCCTTTTGTGTTGGAGTTCATTTTCAACAGAGATAAAAATTTCATAGCCTTTTTTTGTGTTTTCTAAGATAAAGTTGAAAAGTATTTCTAAGTTAGAACTAAATGGGGGAATCTCAGCTAAGTTTAATTCTAATCTCTCTAAGTGTTGTTGAATTGGTTCTTCGAGAACCCAAAAAGCTTTTTTTCCAAATAAATAATCTAAAGGATTGTTCGTAAGAGCGCCATTTTTGTTGTTATTTTCCTGTTCATGACTGGCTTTTTGAGTATCGTTAATATCGGAAAACAATTCTTTTCTAAGATCTTCATCTAAATTCTCGTGCAATACTTCTGCGGGACTTTCGGTGCTTTTATTAAATAAATTATTAAGACTTACATAAGAAGCAAATACAATTGTTTCGGTCAAGTATTCAAAAATATCCCCGTAAACATTTTCTGTACCATTTATCAATGGTGAAAGAGTAACTTCTGAAAGTTTGTCAGTTGATCTTTGAGTTTCCGGGTCAAAATGACGAATCGATTCGATAAAATCCCCGTCAAATTCAAGTCTGCTAGGTTGTTTTTCG
This sequence comes from Melioribacteraceae bacterium 4301-Me, assembly GCA_041538185.1. Taxonomy (NCBI): domain Bacteria; kingdom Pseudomonadati; phylum Ignavibacteriota; class Ignavibacteria; order Ignavibacteriales; family Melioribacteraceae; genus Pyranulibacter; species Pyranulibacter aquaticus. The sequence goes on from JBGORM010000002.1 coordinate 200,530, forward strand.
CTAAAGGACCAAAAATCAATTATAGAACCGCGTACAGCATAATCGCCCGGGTTTTCAACAAATTTCTCATTGGAATAATTTATCAAACTTAAGTACTCGATTAGTTCATCATAACTTAAATTACTGCCCAGATGAATTTTAGTTATATTTTTTTCTAAACTATTTTTTGACGGCAATACTACATTAAGAAGTTCGTAGATTGAAATCACTAATTTCTTTTCTTGGAAACTAAGCTGTGTTAATTTCTCTTGCATTGCTTCTGGAGATAAATCATCAATTGATACAATATAATTTTCTAATCCAAGCACCGATAACTCAACTTTAACTTCGTTTATTTCTTGGATTGTATCACACAAAACCAAAACAGAAAGTGAATTTGAATTTTCGTTTTCAATAAATTGTTTTAACAGTAAAGCCTTTGATGAACCTATAAGATTTGAAATATATAATTGACCGGGATAAACTTTGGTTGAGCTAATTTTCTTAGCACATTCAGTTAATTTTGTAAGTTTTTTGTAAAAATAATCTTGAACGTCCATCTAACGCTTTTCTAATTTTTAAAATACATACACCTTCCTCTGAAGTATCAAATCAGATAGAGGAATAAATTTGTAATCACAAATTTACTTCGTTGCATGTTAAAATTCTTATAATCATAAAAATTCATCGAGGATGAATTTTTTGTACATAATACATAATTAGGATTAACTCTTACAAGCTAATTTTGAATTAAATATTTCTTACAAATTATTATGACCTAATAACAGACTTATTTAAGATTAGTACACCTTTCTTAATTTTATTTTATTTTAGTAAAAGAGAAAACACCATTAAAGGTAAAATTATGGCATTGATAAAAGCTCAACAACCAAAAGAACTAAATCCAGATGAATTGAAGTGGAGTTGTGACCCAAACCAATTCGAATTTGAGACGACAACTCATTTAAAGCCAATTGAAGGTATAGTAGGGCAGGAGCGGGCACTTAAGGCGCTTAAACTTGGTGTGGAACTAAGAAGCCAGGGTTATAATATTTTTGTAACAGGCTTATCTGGTACAGGCAAATTAACTACAATTAAAAAAGTATTAGAATCAATTAGTCCCGATTGTTCACAATTAAAGGATTACGCATACGTAAATAATTTTGGTAATACAGATCGTCCAATTTTACTGGAATTCAGTGCCGGCCAAGCAGTTGCTTTTAAAAATGAATTATCCAAAGCAATAAAATTTCTTCAAGAAAAAATTCCTCAGGTTCTTTCTACAAATCCTTTTTTATCGAAAAAGAAAAAATTGCTTAGTGATTTTGGTGAGCAGCAGCAATCAATAATGAGTAAATTTGAAGAGAGACTGCAAAACGATAATTTCACACTTGGACAAGTAAAAATAGGCGAACTTGCGCGGCCGGAAATTTTAGCAGTGGTAGACAATCAGCCATATTTCATCCAGCAGTTAGATGAACTAATAAAAAGCGAAAAAATAACTAAAGAACAAGCTTCTCAAATAACAAAAAAATACGCTTCCTACCAAGAAGAACTCGCAAAAGTGTTTAAGGAAAGTTTAAGACTCAGTAGAGAATTTCAAGAAAAACTGCTTCATATGGAAAAAGATTATGTTTCTGAGCTTGTTTCTGTGACTATTGGAGAACTAAAAAAGAAGTTCGAAATTCAGAAGGTACATCAATGGCTGGATGAAGTAAGTAAAAACATTCTTGATAACTTGGATGTGTTCAAAGGAACAAAACCCGCATCAGAAGAAACACCAGAAGGAGTAGTAGTTGATTACTTAAAAGAATATGAGGTCAACATAATATTGGATAATTCTAATGTAAAAGAATGCCCGGTTGTTATTGAAACTTCGCCAACGTACAATAATTTGTTTGGTACAATAGAAAAATACTCTGATGGAAAAGGCGGTTGGTATGCAGACTTTACAAAAATTAAAGCAGGCTCTTTATTGCATGCAAACGGCGGTTACCTCGTTATTAACGCAATGGACGCATTTAGCGAATTAGGTGTATGGAAAACATTAAAACGAGTTTTGCTTTATGGCAAATATGAAATTCAAGATATGTCAAATTACTTTCAATTCTCGCCCAGTATATTAAAACCCGAGCCAATTTACGTCGATACAAAAGTTATAATGGTAGGCAACAATTACATTTACAATTTACTTTCGGCTTACGAAGACGATTTTAATAAAATCTTCAAAATAAAAGCTGATTTTGATTATGAAATGAAAAGAACACCTGAGGCGCTGAATGAATATGCGAGATTAGTAAAAAAACTAATTGAAACCGAGGGTCATCTTGAATTTGATAAATCTGCAATTGCACGAATTGCTGAATATGGTGCAAGACATGCCGGCGAAAAAAATAAACTTACAACCCGCTTTGCTTACATAGCAGATTTAGCAAGAGAAGCTTGTTTTTGGGCAAAAGATAATGGAGATAAAATTGTTAACGCCTATCATGTTGAACAAGCTTACAATGCCGGTAGAGAAAGACATGCTCTATATGAATCTAAAATTAACGAAATGATTAATGTCGGTACTATATTGATTGATACTCAAGGTTCAAAAGTGGGTACAATTAATGGATTGGCAGTTTATGAAAGCGGGCATTATGCATTTGGTAAACCTACCCGAATTACTGCTTCGGTCTCTTTGGGCAATGGAAATATAATTAATGTTGAACGCGAGGCTGGACTCAGCGGAAATACTCACAACAAAGGTGTTTTAATAATTTCAGGTTATTTTAAGGAAACCTTTGGGAAAAACATTCCTCTTTCTTTCAATGCTAGTTTAGTTTTTGAACAAGGTTACGGCTTGGTTGATGGCGACAGTGCTTCTATAACAGAAATTTGTGCTTTGCTTTCTGCTATTTCGGGTATTCCAATAAAACAAAATTATGCTATTACTGGCTCTATTAATCAAAAAGGTGATATTCAGCCCATTGGTGGTGTCAATGAAAAAATTGAAGGTTTTTTTGACATTTGCAAGCTGCGCGGTCTTGATGGTTCTCATGGTGTTATAATTCCTTATCAAAACATAAAAGACTTAATGCTGAAGAGCGAAGTAGTAGAGGCTGTAAATAATAAGAAATTTCATATCTATGCAGTATCGAAAGTGGAAGAAGCCATTGAGATACTAACCGGAGTTAAAGCTGGAAAGTTATTGAAAGGCGGAAGTTATGAGAAAAATACAGTCTTTGGAGAGGTTGAAAGAGCATTGATAGAAATGAAAAAGAAAAGTAAATCGGAACCAACAAAAAGTACAGGTAAATCCAAACCAAAAAGAAAGACCAAAAAGAAAAGATGAGAGCAATAGATACCAAAACAAAAATACTTGCTACAGTTGGACCGGCTTCAGATTCAAAAGAAAAACTAAAGGCACTTGTCGAAGCCGGCGTAGATGCGTTTAGATTGAATTTTTCACATAGCGACCATAATTATTATAAAAGAATTTTTGATTTAATTAACGAGGTTTGTGTTGAAGAATCATTACCTATTGCTATTTTAATTGATTTACAAGGACCAAAAATTAGAATTGGAGATCTTTCAGAACCCGAAATACAAATAAATTCGGGAGATAAAATTGAAATCACTACCAAAGAAGTGCTTGGTACAAACAAATTAATTTCAACATCTTATTCAGAATTAATTGCAGATGCTAAAGTTGGGGATGATATTTTAATTGATGATGGACTGATTCACTTGAGAGTAGCGGCTAAAAAGAAGCAATCACTCGTATGCGAAATTATTGATGGCGGGATCTTAAAGCCTAAAAAAGGTATGAATTTGCCCGGTATGAAATTGAGCACACCCTCACTTACACAAAAAGATATTTATGATCTTGATTTCGCACTTTTACACAGAGTCGATTTTATTGCTCTTTCTTTCGTTAGAAAAGCTAAAGATATCCTCCACTTGAAAGAATACTTAAAAAGCAAGAATAAAGATATTCCCGTTATTGCTAAGATTGAAAAAAAAGAAGCAGTAAATAATTTCAACGAAATCCTTAAAGTTTCCGATGGAATAATGGTAGCAAGAGGTGATTTAGGAGTTGAACTTAAAACTCAAGAAGTACCAGTAATTCAAAAAAATATTATAAGAAAATGCAATGAGGTTGGTAAACTTGTAATTACTGCAACTCAAATGCTTGAATCGATGATTAATAACCCTGTACCTACACGAGCCGAAGCCTCTGATATTGCTAATGCAGTTTGGGATGGAACCGACACTGTTATGCTAAGCGGTGAAACTTCTGTTGGTAAATATCCAATAGCTGCTGTTGAAATTATGAACGAAATTTTAGCTGCAACTGAATCTCAATCGGGATTTAGAACCAAAGTCGAATATGAAACACCTGATAACTTAGCCGATAATATTTTTGATGCAAGCGGAAAGGCAATTGCAACTATGGCCGACCAGCTTAAAGTCAAAGCAATTGTCATCTTTACTCATTATGGCAGAAAGGCAGTGGTTGTTTCCAAATATAGACCAAGTGCACTTATTGTTGCTGTATCAGATAACTTTGAAACTTTAAACAGACTGAACTTACGGAGAGGAATTAGGTCGTTTTACATTAGTGACTTATCGGATGAAGAAGAAATTATTAGAAAAGCGACAGAAATAATTAAGACAAATAATATTGTAAGTGAAGGTGACATTGTTTTGTTTACATCGGGAGCGCCTATTTCAGAAAAGGGACGTAAAAGCTGGGTACGATTTTCAGTTATTTGATAATTTGAAAAAATATTATAAGTTAATAGTGAATATCTTACTCATCTTTACTGAGCCGAAATTTTCCTCTTGTAGAAAACACTAAAAATATTCCTAATGTAAAGCAATTATGATATCAGCGACAGAAAATATTAAAGAAGCAAAATGGTGGAAACCTGCAGAAAACGGAAAAATTCTCTGCACCCTCTGTCCGCGTTATTGTACTATAGGTGAGGGACAAATAGGATTTTGTTTTATACGGCAGAACATAGGGGGCAAATTATACACAATTGGTTACGGAAGGCCTACTGGATTTGCAATTGACCCAATAGAAAAAAAGCCATTAAACCATTTTTTACCAGGCACTGAAATTTTAAGCTTTGGAACAGCAGGCTGCAATCTTGGTTGTAAATTTTGCCAGAATTGGTCAATAAGTAAAGCTAAGTATGATAACTTAAATTCCTTAAATTACTCGCCGGAAGAAGTTGTAATGTTAGCTAAAAGATACAAAGTTCCATCAATTGCATATACTTATAATGATCCGACAATTTTCGGTGAGTATGTGATTGACATTTCTAAAATTGCAAGAGAGGAAGGAATAAAATCGGTAATGGTAACAGCTGGTTACATAGATAAAGATGCACGAAAGGAAGTCTATAAATATATTGACGCTGCTAACGTTGACTTAAAAGGGTTTACTGAAAGGTTCTACCATAAATTAACTTTTTCTCATCTCAATGATGTTTTAGATACACTCATTTGGCTTAAGAAGGAGACCGATATTTGGTTTGAAATAACTACATTACTTATTCCAGATGAAAATGATAACCCAGAAGAAATAAAACAAGAATGCAATTGGATATTAAACAACTTAGGAGATGAAGTACCCCTTCATTTTACTGCTTTTCACCCCGATTTTAAGATGAGGGACAAAAACAGAACTCCCCATGAAACATTAATCATGGCACGCAATATAGCTTTGCAAGCCGGTATAAAATTTTGTTACATTGGAAACGTTCACGACGATGAGGGACAAACAACTTATTGCCCTAATTGTAAGTATAAATTAATAGTAAGGGACTGGCACAGTGTGCTTAAATATAATTTAACTGGCAATAAATGTCCTAAATGCAATTCAATTATCCCCGGCGTTTTCGAATAACCCAAATTTCTTTCAGTAAATTAACCCGTCAATGGTGTATTGTTGTTATTTAGCTGCCATTAAAAACTTACCAAAACAGTTTTTATTTCATTTGGCCTGAAATTTAAAGATAACCTACCGCCATCATATAAAATTTTTTTGGATTTTTCTTCAAGAAAATTTGTTTCAAAAGCAGCAGAAAGTTTTGCAAAGAATTTTAAAGTTGCTTTTGTCTCTTTTCCTTTGCATTCGTATAAATATAAAATATATCCGTTCCCGCTTTCGGATTTTTTAAAGGAAGTTAAAATTATATTATCAGCATCAATAGAGAGAAATGAAGATGATGGACTTAATTTTCCATCATAGATTTCTGTTAGTTCTGCAATTAAAGGATAATTATACTCATACCCTTTTTGAATTGTCATGCTTGTTTTTAAGTCTCCTTTGTGTGGATATAAAGAATACTCAATTGAATGATCGCCGCGGTCAGCTGTAGGGTCAGGCCATTTGGGCGAACGAAGCAATGACAATCTCACAATATTTTCTTTTATATCATAACCGTATTTAGTTCGGTTGAGTAAACTAATCCCAAAATCTTTTTCAGAAAGGTCAGCCCATTTTTGTGCAGCCACCTCCCATTTGCCTTTATCCCATTGTGCTTTCAAGGTAGTTGATCTTTGAATTGAGCCAAATGGAATTTCATAAGTTGCAATTGTATCTTTAATTGCAAATGGGAATGCAACTTTCAACATGGTTTTATCTTCCCACCATTCAACATTTATTTTGAAATCAATTCTGTCAATTCCTTTATAAAGAATAACATCCTGTGTAAAGAACGAAGAAGGAAAATCCTCTGTAGGAAATTCTTTTTTAGTGCCTGGTTTTAAATAATCTCTATATAATCTTATAACAGTTCTAACAGGACCGTTTTCCACGAATTCAGCTTTTCTAAATTTTGAAGGGTATTCAATTCCAGTCAACCCTATGTTCCATGCGTCCCAAGCATTGGGTTTGTCTTCGAGCAATTGCAATTGATTACCATAGCCTGAGAGTAATTCTTTATTGTATCTTTTATCATAAATGCTTTTTAGCCATCCTGAGTTTAAATCTACTGCTACTTTAAAGTATTCATTTTCTATTGATGTTTCTTTCATTGAATGAGGCAGAGGAGAATTATCTATTTTAAGTGACGCCCTTGAATTGTTTTTATTATCGTCTTTGATTAGGCTATAAGTTTTATAGCCAAGAGAAGGCACCTCCTCTGCTTTAAAAATTAATTCGCTATGAAGTTTATCTTTTACAATAATTTGCGAAGGAATTTCATAACCAGATTCATCAACTACTTTATAGATTTCATTTTCTCCTTCTGGCAAATTTACTTTTACAATATCACTCCTTGTCCACGCTAAAGGATTAAAGACAACAAGAGGTTTTCCAGTAAAATTTTTTGTGTTAATGTTGCCGGCTATTTCTTTTAATGATTTTTCTAACTCATAATTACCTAATTCACAGGAAGTTTGATAATCTTTATTGGCGTCTAAATAAATTTCTCTAATTCCAGAACCGGGAAGAATATCATGAAATTGATTAAAAAGAACATTATACCATGCACTTTTCAAGTTTTCATGTGGGTAGTTATACCCAAGAATATTTGCAATGGAGTTAAACTTTTCTGAGTTTGTAAGAAGTACTTCAAGATTTCTATTCCACTTTTTGATATTAGACTGTGTAGTTAGTGTGCCGCGATGGTATTCCAAATATAGTTCATTGTTCCAAACGGGGAGGTCGGACAAATCTTGTTTTTTAAGCCAATTTAGGTAATTTTCTGCTGTACCAAATTCTATATCAGGGAATATATCTAACTTTTTAAGGTTATCTATTCTAGACATCATTTTTAGTGAAGGTCCGCCGCCATGGTCACCTACACCGAAGAGAATCATTAATTTTCTGAATCCAGTATTTGCTTCGAATTGTCTCATCCAATCAATTAATTGGAATGGATTTGTAATTTCGTTGACGTAATCGAATGGGAAGTAGGTTAAAATCTTTGTGCCGTCGGGGGATTCCCACCAAAAAACTCTGTATGGAAATACATTAGTATCGTTCCAGCCTATTTTTTGTGTAACGAATGCGTCGATTCCGCCTTTAGAAAGTATTTGGGGAAGGTTCCAGTTATAGCCAAAAGAATCTGGATTCCAACCTAATTTTGCTATGCTTCCAAAATTTTCTTTGAAGAATTCTTGCGCGTATAATAGCTGTCGTGCCCATGAATCGCCGCTTGGTAAGTTGCAATCGGGCTCAACCCAAAGTCCGCCTACTATTTCCCATCTGCCATTTTTTACATATTCTTTTATTTGTTCGAATAAATTTGGATAGTAATTTTTCATCCATTTGTAATAAGCTGCAGCACTTTGTGTATATGTAAAGTCAGGTCTTGCTTTAAACATGTTAATTACAGATGAGAAAGTATTGTGGCAAACTTCAACCGTTTCTTTTTTCCGCCACAGCCATGCAGCATCTATATGTGCATTTGATGTAAAGTGAAGTGTAAATTTTTTTGCAAATTTTGCTACAGGTTTTAGTTTTTTTCTTACTTCATTTACCGAAGCAAGAAATTTTGATGTGTCACCTTTTGCAAGCGCATTGCAGTTAATTTTTAGAACAGAAGATTGTAAAAGTTCATTGAGCTGTTGTTTTTCTTCTTTATTTATTTTGGATTTGTCAATCCCCGGGTCTACTTTTACGCGAGCATTTGTTTGGTAGGTATCGAAACTTAAGAGTTTTTGTCCAGTACGCAGACTTAAAATTAAATTTTGTACTAACTTTTGAATCGGCAGTTCTTTTGCAAAATCAAGTTTGGCACGTATAAGGCGCAATGGACCGCCAGTATTGATAGCTTTGATGACTAAAACAAATTTTTCCCCTGGCTTTGCACTTTGTGTTATTTCAAACTCACCATCCCAAGGAAATTTTCCTTTATTTTCTCCGTTTATAAACATGTAACCATAATCGTCAACAGAGACAAGAAATTTTATTGTGCCGTTTACAGGTACGCCTGCTATAAATTCTGGTAGTTCAATAACTTTTCTTAACCAACATGAATCTGGATAGATGTTTTCGTTCAATTTTAGATTTTGCCATTTGGAATCGTCAAATTCAGGATTTGACAATTGACTTGCACTAAATGAGAAATCAGTTGAATATTTCCAATTGTTTAGCGAGGCTTCACTTATTAATTCAAGCTGCTCAACTATTTTATCTACATTGGTTTGGGCAAGTAAAGTTAATGGCAGTAACAAAAAATAAAATATCTTTTTCATATAATTTACCTTCTAAGATTAAATCATATTTTGAATCATTTTATTTCTAATTGGTTCTTTGTGGAACCAAAGAAAGTTTCACTAAGTCTCACAAAGAACTTTTTTCCTTTGTGTTACGTTGTGTTTCCTTTGAGTGACTTTGTGTAACAAAAAAACATCATCAAGCTTCACAAAGAACTTATTTTCTGTTTTCATTTTGAAAAACGTTTATACAGCACCCATGTGAAAATTACTGATAACAAAAGAATAGCAGCTGGGATAATTACCCCAAGAATCGGAGAACCAATTCTTTCAGCGTATTGAATTAATGCAATCATTTTTCACCTTCCTTTCTGTGATGTTTTTTATATGAATACCATGCAAGAATTAATCCAAGAAAGGAAGCTATGTAGGCAATTGACATACCAATTACCATTGCAAATCCTTTATCCATGAATTTCCTCCCAGCGTACTTTACGCTCTAAATTTTCCAGATATTCATGCTGCTTTTTTTCGTATTCGTTTGAAATTACTTTTAATTTAGGATCAATTATCCAATGCATTAAGTAGGTTAATATAATTCCAAGCGCTAAGAGTAAAAATCCCCAAAGATTTATTAAAAAACTCAGTGCCGTGCCAATCATTAAAAGAATATAGCAGAGTGGTGAAAGTACTACGGTAATCCAATCTTCTTTAGTCCATTCGTCAGCTTGGTCTGGAGTCCAATTTCTTTTAATAAGTGCCATTTATTTTCCTCCTTGATTTTCTAATTTTACATGTACAAGCAGTCCAAGTTTTTCTGCCTCGCGCTTTACTGGTCCCCACCATCCAATTGGTCTTGCTTGAACGTAATATTTTACTAAGTGTTCCATATCATCAGGTTTAGTAAGTAAAGTAATTGGTATAAAAATTAATGCGCCGAGAATCATTAAGAGCCAGAACTGTTGATAGTCTGGGAGTTGTGGTAGAATTTCAAAATGAGGGAGAATCCAAACTACAAGCCAGCTTAGGCCGAGATTTGCAATCCAGGATGACAAGTATCCCCAGGCATTAAAACGCCACCAGACCACCTGCAAAATGTTCGGCAGCCAAATTCCAGCAGCCATAAGCCACAAAGCAAAAATGAGCCATGAGGTTATATCTTCCATCATTAATCCGTAAAAGAACGAGCCGAGCAATAGAACCAATGTTGCAATTCTTCCTACCCAGACTAATTCTTTTTCGGACGCTTTGGGTCTAAAGTAATGCAAATAAAGGTCACGAGTAAAATACATTGCTCCCAAATTTAAGTGCGAAGCAACAGTTGAAATGTGGATTGCAATTACTGCTGCAAAGAAAAATCCAACTAATCCTACAGGTAAAAATTCAAAACCAAGTCTAAACCAGCCCATTTCGTATTGTGATTGAGAGGTTATATTGGGAAATAAAACGTAAAAGCCTAAAATAGCAGCAGCCCATATTGAATTTCTTGTTAATACAAGTGCAGTTCCCCACCAAATACTGTAACTTGAATCGCGTACAGATTTTGCACTTTGAATTCGTTGTGCTTCGACGTACCAGTCAATGCTTGTTCCCATACCAAAGCCACCTATAATAGCAATTATCATCATAGTAATAAACCAGGCAACTGGAAAGTTTCCCTCGAACCAACCTGTAAATGCAAATGGATTTATTCGCCAGGATTCACCCATCGCATTTAACTTATTTACTATACCTGAAGGTCCTCCAGCAGCAATAATTCCCCAGATAGAAACAATTAGTATCATTAAGAATGCAATTATTCCTTGTTGAAAATCAGCCATTATAACTCCCCAAAAGCCAGCTGCCAATACATAAATTGCGCATAGTGATGAAAACACAACTAATCCAACCCAAACATCCCAGCCGAATAAATAATTACATACTTTTCCCATTGCAATTCCAACCCAGCCAAGTATGAACATGTTCATAAATACCTGCCAACCAGAAATCCAGCCGCGTAGCATTTCAGCTCCGAGTCCGCTGAACCGTTGGGTATTCCATTCGGCTTGAGTGTAAGCAAGTGAACGCCTAAAAATTCGTGTAGAAACAAATGCACTTACTGCACACCAAGCAGCAAAGAATGTGTACCATAGACCAGCAATTCCATATTTATAAACTACACCTGATACCCATATTGGTGTATCCGTAGCTGTATGTGTAGCATAAACTGAAGACGCAGGCAACCACCAGGGTAATCCGCGACCAGCTAAAAAGAAATCGGACTCAGACCTTTTCCCTAAACGGTAGAACGCTACTCCAAGTCCAACTGTTACGACAAGGAATAAAACTACCCAAAACCAATCGAGAAATTGGAATTGAATCATAAAATACCTCAGTTATTATTTGGTGTGTTGAGTTTTTATTAAAAGTTGGCTTAGAAATTTTGCTGGGGTAATTGTATAAATTAATCACCTTTTTGCGATATTAAATTTATTGCTAAATGAAATTAAGAATTGGTAATCTTTGAATCAATAAAGAATTTTATAATGTGAGAGTTCACATAGCTTGGGATACAATAGAAGTTTGTAAGACCAACTTATTATTTATGTTCTTATTATGTGTTTAACGCTTCTCTTAAAAAATCATTAAAAGGTTTGCCTGCTAAAAAATAATCCATTAGAATATCTGGCAAGTCTTCTTTTAAAATATATGTGTTCGAAAGTTCACTTCCGAAGTAAAATTGTTTATTAAAAATTAATGGCTGTTTTGATGCATATTTTTCAAATTCCTTAGGTAGCCTTTTTGATTTTTCTCCCAATACTTTTCCTCCGAATTTTGTTTTAAACTCTTTTGAGTTAATAATTTTCTCGAACCTTTTTGAATGTAGAATTAAATGCTTCCTAATTTTATTTATGCTTTCGTTATTGGGAAAATATAATCCGCCGTAAATTCCAATTCCTTCATGGTTCATTTCAAAGTAAATGCCTGGTTCATTCCAAGCTTTTCTGCCGCCTCTGTTTATTGCCGCTGAAACATGATTTTTGTACGGAGTTTTGTCATTTGAAAATCTTATGTCGCGGTAAATTCTAAAAATAGCATCTTTAGGTTCTATCATTAACAAGGGGTCTTCAAAGCTTAATCTTGTAATTAATTCAAAAACCATTTCTTCAAACGGCTGTTTAATATTTTTTTCATAACGTTCTTTGTTTGCATTGAACCATTCTCGATTGTTGTTTTCCGTTAATTCTTCAAAAAATTTTATAAAGTCTCTTGTAAAGTAAGGCATGTAAAAAAAACCTTTCCGAAAAGGTTCATTTATTATGAACAGTTAAATAAATTTTAGAACGTTTCCTACTCTGCTAAAGTTTTATGAAAATAACTTTTTGTGAAATTAATAAACTTGCATGCTGCAAGCAAGGTTTGAAAATGATTAAGAAATCAAATACCTATTTATTAACCCCGAGCTTCTCAAAGTCTAATTAAAGGCCGTTTATCTACCTTTCATCAAAATATTTTTGTGAACGGTCATTTTTATTATTTTACATTTCATGAATTTAGAGAACTATAAACATATAATTTGGGATTGGAACGGCACAATTTTGAATGATGTTGATCTTTGTGTCGAAATTATAAATAGTCTTTTAACATCTCGTAATTTGCCTGCAATTGACAAAGTTAGATACAAAGAAATATTTACCATTCCAGTAAAAAATTATTATGCAAAATTAAACTTTGACTTTATACGAGAACCTTTTGAATTGTTAGGCAAGATTTGGATGGAGCAATACGAACTACGAAAATATGAATGTAGTTTGTATGACGGAGTAGTTGATTTGCTTGAGAAAATAAAACTTAGAGGAATTGGACAGTCAATATTATCTGCATATTCACAAAGTACATTAGAAAACCTTGTTGAACATTTTGGATTAACAGAGTATTTCTCATACGTTGTTGGTTTAGATAACATATATGCAGCGAGTAAACTTCATCTTGGTAGGGATTTAATGGGAAAATTGGGTAACGGTAAGGGAGAAACGTTAGTAATAGGGGATACGCTGCACGATTTTGAAGTAGCAAAAGAAATCGGTGCCGATTGTATTTTGGTTTCATATGGTCATCAAGATAGGAAAAGATTGAGTTCTGTTGGCGTAAAAGTAATTGACAGTTTAGCTGAATTATTATAAACCAGCTCCAGCATGCTGTAATGTGATAATAAATAACATAAGAATTACCATCATTACAAGACTCAACGATTTAAGTCAGGACAAAGCTAGTTTAACAACTATAGAATGAGAGCCGTCATTACGAATCTCGATTGTTTTTTATTATGATAAAGAGACAGGTGGTCGATGCGAATGCACCACTTCGTGGGAAGACCTCGACCCTACAACCATTGAATCATCAATTTTCATCAGTTGTAGTGGCTGGGTTCTCCAGCCCAAGCATCTCTAACAAAACATAAATGTTAAACTTTTTCTGTATCGAATTACTTTGCTTCACTACATTTCACTACTAATGACAATTAATGATTTGTTAGTTAATTGCTTCGTCCACTTAAGCAGTAGGCTCATACCAGCATTAAACTGAAACAAAAAGCTGCTTCATTGTAGTAAAAACGTAACCTCTCAACAAATTATTATTCAAAAACTGTATTTGCTAAAGTTAATTTGAAGTTTACTTTGGCTCTTTTACAACCCAATTAGTAATTGCACTAACAGCAGCTTCAAAGAAATTTTCATCTTCCAATTTTTTCTCTGCTGTCTTATCAAGTGTCTCGTACCCAACGCAAACAAAATATTCAGCTTTATCGAAAAAGTTTGTTACTTTATGATAAAAGTCAATTGCATGGTGATAGTCTATTGCTGTATCGATAATTCCATTATTGATTACAAATTTCCACAAGATAACCCGATTTAAAATTAATGCATAAACAACCTCGCTAACTTTTAATCCCTCTTTTGCTCTTGTTTTACCAAGATTAAAAAAATGTTGTGCTGTTTGTTGATAAATATTTTCATCGCTTTGAAGCCATTCGCCTAAACGTTTGTAAACGTCAAAAACACGACTTCTCAGCTCGGCTTCCGATAAATTTCTATAACCTTTTGTTGAAGGATTTCTTTTTACTTCTTCCACCCATTGACTTGTAAGCAAATGGGCATTGTTTTCTACAAGATGAACAAATTTATTCATAATTATTATTGCCTCTTATTTTGTCAAGTTAAAAACTTTTTCAGCGGATGCAATTTGACCAGAGTAAGCATCTTTAGCATTAATAATAATCTTATAATTTCCTGTGGTATAAGTGGAATCGAGTTCAATTTGTATATCGATGCCAACATCAGATAACTTTTCACTTGATAATTTTTTTAACGTGTCTGATAAAACATTTTTTAAAGTATCAGTATTCGGCAATACTAAGTTTACATTGTAAATCAAGTTAATTTTGAATTCATTATTATCCTCTTTTGTAAAGTAACCTTTAGCTCTAACCGAAGCATTCAGTTCCCATCCGGGCTCTAAGTTAAAAACGAATGCTTGTGGATTGTAAAGCTCAAATTTATTTTTTTCTTTTGAACAACCGTTAATTAAAAGAAAAAATGCTAATAAAGGAAAAACCTTTTTCATCATTAAAAATTTTTAATCTATTTACAATATTTTTAAGAATGTACAAAAATAAAAATAAACAAAAGATATATTCTGAACACTGCTATCCAAAATAATTTTAAAATCAAATCCCGAAGGGATGAATTACCAAATAAATTTAGAAAACTTCATGATTTTGGACTATTCTACTTGTCTTGTAAATCAATCCCTATCTCGTCCCTACGGGACTTTTAACTTCAGTTTGATATTTATTTATTCTATAACTATATAATCCCTAAAGGGATTACATTGGTTTAAGGATAATCAAAGCTTTATTGTCCCGTCAGAACAAAATATTTATAGGATAAAGAACAAAGAATAGATTAAGTCCCTTTAGGGAGAAAATAAAAAATATATTGGACAGATCACTGCTGTCAAAAATAAAAAATAGCGCACAAAATAGATGAAAAAACAAGTCATATTGGACAGATTTGATTCTGAAAAATTATTTATTGAAATTATTTCATCAGATGTAGGGGCGAGGTCCCATCGCCCAAGCACCTTTCATTTGCAATATGAGCTCGGTAACACAGCCCATTTATCTATCACAAGTGAGTTTTTACAATAAAAAATAGCCTTAAACGATATTAACAAAAATATTTAAAAAAAGATTTAGTTTTTTGCTATTACTTCATATATTGTAAATTATAAAATAGTTGTTTCTGCTGAGAGGTAATTCACTAATTTAATCACAAAAAAGAGGAGCCCAGCCATGAAGAGATTAATTCTCTTATTAGTACCCCTTTTAGTTTGCAGTGTTTTTACTGCAAGCAATTATGGACAGAGTCCAATTATCGGTAAAGAGTTTACCGTTCGAGAGGCAAATGAACTTTTTGGTAAGCCTACTCAAACTGTAAGAGTTGATGCAAAATTCCTGAAAAAATTACTCGACAACTCAGGAGAGTATTTTATGTTTACCATCAAAAACGGTAAAGCTTATTTTGCCAATAAACACAAAAAACTGTTTAATGATGATGGTGGATTTAATGGCGATGAAACTATGTGGGTAGTTAGTACAAGCGTATTAAAACACCTTTTAAGTAAGGGTGCAAATACTATGGGAATAAAAAATAAAAGCACAACAGCTACAAGTGATGTTTTAATTGAGCAAAGAAGTGGTACGCTTACTGTAACTTATAATGATGCAACAACTGAGATGGCATGGGTTTGCCCACCATCTTGTCCGTACTAAAATTTCTTATAAAATAAATGGATACATCTAAATTATATTATTTCTTATTATTACTTTCTACTGTTTTATGGATTTTCCCTTCTATAAGGCAATATAAGACGCACTTCTTTTTCTTTTTTTTATTACTTGCAATTTCAGATCCTATTATTCTCATTACTGGTGGTTTATTTCGTCTGTCTATATCCTCATTTATATACCCCCTAAGTAGTGCATTGATGGTTATAAGCTTATTGGATATAGCAACATTAAGAAAGAACAAATTAGGGTTAGTTTTATATTTGCTTGTCATAGTTTATATTGGCTTTCTTACGAGTGAAGAAAATGTTCGTAGGTATGTGGTAGTTCTTAATTATTTTATAATAATATTTATAATTCTGAAAGATTTTATTGTAGCTTTTGTCAACGACAAAAAAATAAATCTGTTTTTACTAATGCTGATATTTTACTTGTTTACATCTCTGTTGAAAATGTTCAATTTAATAATTGGTTTCACTGATGCAATTGCTTTCTTTTATATTACAACATTCTTCCAAATACTCTTTGGATTCTTCTTTTCAATCTTTAGAGAAGATAACCCCAAAGTCGTTATTCAGTTTTGAGAACCCATTGGTATTTTCGCTGCTTCTTGTCGTCATCGTTATGGCGATAACGTATATATATTACCGTTACGTTATAATTCCAATGAAAAAGAAGCATTTGGAAGAGAAGGAAAACTTAAGGTTGCAGCAGGCAGAGTTAATGGCTTTATTTGCTGAACTTTCACCTGATCCTATTTTCAGATTTGACCACACCGGCAAAATTATACTTGCTAATAACGCAGCTCATAAATTATTCCATAGAAGAAATGTACTTGGTGAAAACGTCAAAGAACTTCTTTCGTTTGTTAGTGATATTGATATTGATAATTTAATTACAGAGACAAGACAAATTACTAATACAATGATTGTTGACGAGCGATATTATCAATTTATTTTAACTGGTGTGGCTAAATTTAATATGTGTCACGTTTACGGAAGAGATATAACGGATTTAAAGAAAAAGGAAACCGAATTAAAAGAAGCATTAGCAAGAGCAGAAGAAGCAAAAAAAATTAAGGAAAATTTCCTCGCTCAAATTTCTCACGAGATTCGTTCGCCACTAAATGCTATTGAAGGTTATGCTGAATATTTAATGGACGAATTAAAACAAGAAAAAAGAGAAGAGCTGGTGGATATTTTCCGTTCAATTAAAAACAGCAGCAAGAGATTATATCGTACTTTTGACTTGCTTCTTAATATGTCGCAAGTACAAACCGGAAGATACGACGTGCGTTTTGAGAAAGTTAATATTTACGCTTTATTAAAAACGCTTTTTATCGAGTTCAAGTCAATGGCCGAAGAAAAGAAACTCGCTTTTTCTTTAGTTAATAAAGGTGATGAAAATCCAATTGCTTACGTTGACCATTATTCAATTGTACAAGTATTCGCTAATTTGATTGATAATGCAATTAAATTTACTAATGAAGGCGAGGTGGAAATAATTATTTCTCAAGAGGATTCCAATGTTTGCGTCGATATTCGAGATACCGGCATAGGCATTTCAGAAAATTATCTTAAGAATATTTACACTCCTTTCTCTCAAGAACAAACAGGATATACAAGAGCTTATGATGGCACTGGCTTAGGACTTGCACTCGTTAAAAGCTTTTTGGATTTAAATAGAGCAAGAATTAAAGTCCAAACCCAAGTAAACAAAGGTACTACTTTTAGGGTAGTCCTAAATGGAGAGAAAAAATGGAAAACGCAATAAATAATAGAATTAAAATACTTATTACTGAAGAAGACCCGGACAATCAAAAGTTAATCTTACTCTATTTCAGAAAATATTTTGATATTACTCCTTGCTATTCATCCGATGAGTTTTACGACTTGCTTAACAAAGACAAGTACGATTTAATATTGATGGATATTTCAATTAGAGGTGCAAAGAATGGATTGGAACTTACTAGAGAATTAAAAAGAAACCCTGCTTACGCTAAAATTCCCGTACTATGCTATACAGCACATGCATTATATCAAGACAGGCTTAATGCGTTGGAAGCTGGCTGTGATGCGTATTTAAGCAAACCATCGGATTTAAAGACTTTATTAGTTGCTATAATAGATTTGCTTAAAACAAGCGGCAAAACATTAACTTTTGATATACCGGCGGAGTCTTATTCGTTTTCTTAAAATAGTTTGCAAATCTCCGAGGTTTTATAGTTTGCTAATTATCAAAAAAACCTCGGAGATATTAACTTTACGAGACCCCGATGTAGACTATCGAAATTAAGCTATTTGCTAATTAAAAGTAGACAGCATGTTTCTGTCATTACTGGCATAAAGGTCATTTGTGGTTGCTAAATTTATCTTGCTTTTAGATAAAAGTAACATTTGAAGTAGTTTCTTTAATTACTTTTTAGGTGACCCCCTAAATAATCTCAGAATCATTTTATTGAATCCAAGCTGAGATTGGCAGTATCTACAAAAATCTTGTTTGGCTGACCTTATCATTTAGTTCCTTAGAGCAATTATTCAAGAATAATTTTTCAGTGTTTTCTATTAATTATGATTTTTCGTTTTATATATTCTTTGCAAATTATTTAAATTGCATTATCCTAAAATTAGAGGGGAATATGAGATTGAAGTTTTTTATATACATAATCGTTATCGCTTTAATTGCCATTCAATTTATAAATGTGGAAAGAACTAATCCGCCTGTTGCAGCGGAAATTAAAGCTCCACCTGATGTGAAAAAAATTTTAAGAAATTCATGTTACGACTGTCATTCTAACGAGACAAAATGGCCGTGGTATAGTTACATTGCCCCTATTTCATGGTTAGTTGAAAAAGATGTTAAGTCGGGCAGAAAACATTTAAATTTTTCTGAGTGGGAAAAACTAACTACAAAGAAAAAAGACAAGAAAAGGGAAGAGATTTGGGAACAAATTAGTAAGGATGAAATGCCGTTGGATATATACACGTACATGCATCCGAATGCAAAATTAAGTTTATTACAAAAAAATATTATAAAAAACTGGTTGAATAATTCAAATAACTTTTTTGATTATTGATTAAAATGAATAGCCAGAAAGAAGAAACTTCAATTAAAGAAAAAAGGCGCGTTGCTGTAAGTTCTATAATTGCAGCTATCTTTTTAACAACTATGAAGTTTATAGTTGGATTGGTTACTGGCAGCTTGGGAATTTTATCAGAAGCTTTGCATTCGTTGTTAGATTTATTTGCTGCAACAATTACTTTTTTAGCTGTAAAATATTCTGACCTGCCACCCGATAAAGAACATCAATACGGTCATGGAAAGTTTGAGAACTACTCAGCTCTTGTCGAAACAGGTCTTCTTGGAATTACATGTTTTTGGATTATCTATGAAGCAGTAAAAAGAATAATTACAAAAAACGTTGAAATTGAAGTTACATTTTGGAGCTTTGCAGTTGTAATAATATCTGTAGTTATTGACTCAACACGCTCACGTGCATTATATAAAGTGGCTAAAAAACATAACAGTCAAGCTCTTGAGGCCGATGCCCTTCACTTTTCGACAGATATATGGAGTTCTATGGTTGTTCTTTTTGGATTGATTGGTGCATCATTAAATTATTTTTACGCAGATTCTATAGCTGCGTTAATTGTTGCTTTAATTGTTCTATCGGTTACCTATAGACTAGGTAAAAAATCTTTTGACGCACTTGTTGATAAAGCACCAATAGGATTAACAGAACAAATTGATGAAATTGTATCGGCAATTGAAGATGTAAAATATCACCACAATATTAAAGTCAGGGAATCCGGGCCATATAAATTTGTAGAAATTAATATTCATGTTGATAAAAAAATGACAATTGAGCAGGCACATGCTGTTTCACATATTGTTGAGGAGCAAATAAAAAATAAAATACCTAAAATTGAAGTAACAGTTCACACAGAACCCGATGTATAATTAGATCTAAAACCGATAATCCTTTTTACACATAGGCAATTAGCATTCTTATGCTATATTTTCTTAAATTTACTTTCCGAATTGTAAATATTACCTCGTATCCAAATTAAATGTGAAAATTGAATAAAATTAGGGGAAAAATAAAATGAACGAAATAAAAAACAATGGGTCAGAAATTATAGATGAAATAGAACTGCGCGAATGGCTTGAATCACTTGAATATGTACTGCAATCCGGCGGCCCCGAAAAAGTTAAACAACTTTTGCACGATCTCGATATGTATGCCCACGAATCTGGTGTTGAATTACCTTTTACGGCTAATACACCTTACATTAATACAATCCCAGCAAAAGAACAGCCGCCATTCCCTGGCAGCAGAGAAATAGAAAGAAGAATAAAAAGCTTAATCCGCTGGAATGCTATGGCTATGGTTGTAAGAGCAAATAAAGAAGAACCGGGCATAGGCGGGCATATTTCTACTTATGCATCTGCTGCTACTTTATATGAAATTGGGTTTAATCATTTTTTTAGGGGCAAAGACGATAATAGTGAAGGTGATATAATTTACTTTCAAGGGCATGCATCTCCAGGCTTTTATGCGCGAGCCTTTTTAGAAGGAAGAATTTCCAAAGAACAGCTTGAAAACTTTAGGAGGGAATTACGACCTGGCGGCGGTCTATCGTCTTATCCTCATCCTTGGTTAATGCCAGATTTTTGGGAATTCCCGACAGTATCAATGGGGCTGGGTCCAATTCAAGCTATTTATCAAGCACGCTTTTCAAGATACCTTGAAGACAGAGGTCTGAAAAAACCAAGTAATGCTAAAGTCTGGGCGTTCTTAGGCGATGGTGAAACCGATGAGCCTGAAACTTTAGGCGCAATATCATTAGCAGCCAGAGAAAAACTCGATAACCTGATTTTCGTTATTAATTGTAACCTACAACGGTTAGATGGACCAGTAAGAGGCAATGGAAATATTATTCAAGAACTTGAAGCAGTTTTTAGAGGCGCAGGCTGGAACGTTATAAAAGTTATTTGGGGTAGTGATTGGGACCCGCTTCTGGAAGCTGATAAAACGGGATTGCTTGTTAAAAGAATGAATGAAGTTATTGACGGCGAGTCACAAAACTTTATTGTTCATGGTGGAAAATATGTTCGCGAACATTTCTTCGGAAAATATCCTGAGTTGCTAAAATTAGTCGAACATTATACAGATGAACACCTTGAAAAAATGAAACGCGGCGGTCATGACCCAGAGAAAGTTTACGCCGCTTATAAAGCTGCTGTAGAACATAAAGGCTCACCTACTGTTATTTTAGCTAAAACTGTAAAAGGCTATGGTCTTGGCGAGGCCGGCGAAGGTAAAAATATTACTCATCAACAGAAAAAATTAAATGAAGAAGAGCTTAGAGAATTTAGAACTAGATTTGGAATACCTATTTCTGATGATGAGGTAGCTAAAGCACCTTTCTACAGACCACCGGAAGACAGCCCGGAAATTCGCTACTTGAAAGAAAGAAGAAAAGTCTTAGGTGGTTATATTCCTAAAAGAGTTGTAAAAGCTCAGCCTATCCAAACACCATCAGAAGAATTATTTGAAGAATTTTATGCCGGCACAGAAGGAAGAGAAGTTTCCACTACAATGGTTTTTGTTAGAATACTTGCTAAATTGCTGCGCGATAAAGAAGTAGGCAAACTTATAGTTCCTATTGTTCCAGATGAGGCAAGAACTTTTGGAATGGAAGCTTTATTTAGACAAATTGGAATTTATTCTCATTTAGGACAACTTTATGAACCAGTAGATAAAGATAGTTTGCTTTACTACAAGGAAGCTAAAAACGGACAAATTTTAGAAGAAGGAATTACCGAAGCCGGTTCGATGGCATCTTTTATGGCTGCAGGGACGGCCTATGCTACTCACGGAATTAATACTATACCTTTCTTTGCCTATTATTCAATGTTTGGTTTTCAGAGATTTGGCGATTTAGCATGGGCTGCCGGTGATATGCGCTGCAAAGGCTTTTTGATAGGAGCTACTGCAGGCAGAACTACTCTTGCAGGTGAGGGATTACAACATCAGGATGGACATAGCCACTTACTTGCTTACCCAATTCCAAACCTTATTGCATACGACCCAGCTTATGCTTATGAACTTGCTGTGATTATTCGTGATGGTATTTACAGAATGTATGAAAAACAAGAAAACGTTTACTATTATATCACTGTAATGAACGAAAATTATCCTCAGCCTGAAATGCCTAAAGGAGTTAAAGAAGGAATTTTGAAAGGAATGTATAAGTTTAAGTCCTCAACAATAACACCTAAAACTTCAGCTAAAAAAGAGCTTGATGCAAAGGTCCATTTAATGGGTAGCGGAACTATTTTAAACGAAGCGGTTAAAGCAGCAGAAATTCTCGAGAAAAATTACGGTGTGCCTACTGATGTTTGGAGTGTAACAAGTTATAAAAACTTGCACCTCGATGCCCAAGAAACAGAAAGATGGAATTTATTCCATCCAGATGAAAAACCGCGGCTGCCATACATAAGTGAAGTAACAAAAGGGGAAAAAGGAATATTTGTAGCTGCTTCAGATTATGTACAAATTCTTGCTGACTCTATTGCTAAATGGTTGCCTGGACCTTTACATACGCTTGGGACTTTTGGATTCGGTAGAAGTGAAAGTAGAGCAGCTTTAAGAGACTTCTTTGAGGTTGATGCTAAACATATTGCATATGCTTCATTATATTCATTAGTGAAAGAAAGACTTTTGAAGCCTGAAATTCTTAAAAAAGCCTTAAAAGAACTTGGCATTAATACAAATAAACCTAATCCAGCTAAATCATGATAAAAAATAGGAATTGTTATTATGACTATAGAATTTAAACTACCTGAACTTGGTGAAAATATAGAATCGGCTGATATATTAAAAATACTTGTATCTGAAGGTGATAAAGTGAAAGTTGATCAGCCAGTCTTGGAGATTGAAACTGATAAAGCTACTATTGAAGTACCCTCTGATGTAAATGGAGTGATTAAAAAAATTCATGTTAAAGAAGGGACAAAAGCTAAAGTAGGACAAATAATTTTTACCTTAGAAGAAGACAGTTCTAGGACTGATATAAAAGGTTCTGCGAATGGAAATAAAACTGAAAAAGTAACTGCTGGTGAACCAATTAAAAAAATAAATGAAACCACACCTAAAGCTGTAGAACAAGAAATTAATAAAAGGCGTGTTAAAGCCGGTATTTATGAATTTAAAATCCCCAATTTAGGCGAAAACGTTCAATCGGCTGATATAACAAAAGTGCTGGTTTCAAAAGGTGATAAAATCTCAGTAGACCAAACAGTGCTTGAAATAGAAACTGATAAAGCTACAGTGGAAGTTCCATCAGAAATTGAAGGCATTATTAAGGAAGTAAAAGTTAAAGAGGGTGATAAAGTAAAAGTTGGCGATGTTGTTTTTATCATTGAAACCACTTCAATAGCTGAGAAAGAAACTCAACAAGAACCAGAGACTAAAATCTCTCAACCATCTACTGTTGTAACTGAATCTAAAGAACAGCAAGTCGATATCACGGAAATCTCCACCGTGCCAGATGTGGTTGACAAAATTAAACATGACTTTGAAGCTAAAGCCAAATTGCCTTCCGTTCCTTCATTAATTGCGCCTGCCGCTCCTTCAGTTCGAAGATTTGCACGCGAAATTGGTGTTGATATTCATAAAGTGAAGGGAACCGGGCCCTCGGGGAGAATTACAGTCGAAGATGTAAAAGCATATGCAAAAGGCATTAACGAGCAAATTACAAAAGGGGGGATTGGTATTGGTGTTGTATCAGAGGCATTGCCAGATTTTTCAAAATGGGGCGAAGTTGAACGCCAGTCCATGAGTAATGTAAGACGTAAAACAGCAGAACACCTTTCATATGCATGGGCGACTATACCGCATGTAACACAATTCGACAAAGCCGATATAACCGAGCTTGAGAATCTTCGTAAACAATTTGGTAAAAAAGCAGAAGAAGCAGGTGGTAAGTTGACAGTAACTGCAATATTACTGAAAGTTGTTGCCTCCGCGTTGAAAGTCTTTCCTCAGTTCAATTCTAGTGTTGATATGATTAAAGGAGAAATAATTTATAAAAAGTATTTTAACATTGGAGTTGCGGTCGATACCGAAAAAGGGTTACTTGTTCCAGTTATAAAAAATGTTGATAAGAAAAATATAATTCAACTTTCAGTGGAATTGGCTGAGATATCAAAGAAAGCACGCGATAAAAAACTTTCTCTCGAAGATATGCAAGGCGGCTGCTTTACGATTTCTAATCTTGGTGGAATAGGTGGAACCTATTTTACACCAGTGGTAAATTCACCAGAGGTCGCAATATTAGGTGTTTCAAAAGCAACTTACGAACAGAGATACATAAATAATAAATTTGAACCACGTTTAATGATGCCTTTGTCATTATCTTACGATCATCGTGTTATTGATGGTGCAGACGGCATAAGATTCTTGAGATGGGTTGTTAATGCCCTCGAAAATCCTTTTCTTCTAAGTCTTGAAGGATAATACCGGTTCTTTAACATTTTACTGTAATTACCTCTTGTAATTACCAATAACCACTCTTTTTTATAAAAAAGGGAAAAAGTAGTTGTACATTGTGTTAATAGTCTTATACTTTAAGTTCGTCTAGTAGCAAACTTTCTTTTTATATCAACTTTTAATTGATAAAGTAACCTAATGCATTAGCATGATAAAATATTTGTCTTATTAGAGTGATTAATCTTATTTTTACTGCCTAAGTTTATATTAAAAATTGAGAAGGGAAAATGACTAATGCACAAAAATGGCTCGCTGCTTTTTTAGTAGTTTTTGTCGTTTTGTTTTTAATAGGAAGAGCAACAAAAAAAGAGGAAACTCCATCTCAAATACCAATGGGGATGTTAAGTGAAACTGAACAATCTGTGAATGAAAATGCTGATGGGAAAACGCTAACCGTTCAATTAGGATGTATATCATGTCATGGAGAAAACTTAGAGGGTACAAAATTAGCGCCATCATTAGAGTTTGTTAAAAATAATTGGATGCGGGATAATTTGATAAATTATTTAAGGAATCCTTCTTCGTACGCAGGCGACAAACGTTTTGAAGGGTATCGTGCTAAATATCCTAATGTAATAATGCCATCATATAATAACATTGATGTCAAAGATTTAGGGAAAATAGCTGATTATTTGTTATCGCGCTGAGTAATATTGAGTAATATACTGAACAGGAATTTGAGTTGACAGGTTAGTAGATTGGGTCCATTCCATATTTTCCGCAAGAATACATCATCATTATTGAAGCAATATCAATTGTTGCTCTTTTCTCTTCATCTTCTGGAATAACAAGGTCGTAAACTTCAGCTACAAATTTCATGTTGGCAAGAATTTTTTTTAGTTCAGAATAAGTTGGTTCACCATGCCAGTTTGCTACACGTTTAACCAGGTTGATTTGGTTTCTACGTAAAAATTCAGAAAAGGTAATTATTTTGTAACTTAATTTTGTCCTTGGTCTGCAAACATTAATTAAATCATTTGTGTACTGGTCCCATTTTTTTGCAAGGTCATCGTTTTTATCATACATAATATATTTTGCTTTATCCGGTGTAAATTTAGCTCTTGTATGAACTTTAAATTTGGGAATGAGGGCATAACCATCGTAGCTGATAATATCCGTTCCTTTTTCTTTATATCTCCATTTTCTTACTAGTTGAGAACTAGAAAGTATAGTAATTACTTTATCCGGTTCACTATCTATTACTACAAACTTACCTTTTTGGTAACTAACTACAGTGCACCAGTGTTCCCAGTTATCCACGCTTAATATACAAGGATGGCCCTTTTTCAACTCGCTTACAAGCATTCTTCGTGCGTCGTTTGGGTTACTCGATTGGAAGTGTTTCATTCTGCATTTAAATCTTCTTGCTGCGCGCGATAAACCAATTTCATCTGTGCCAGCCCACCAAGTACTGCCTGCAATTACTCCAATTTCATCTTCATCTTTAAATACTCCAAGCATAACCAAAGCATACTTAAGTGCGAAAGGACCACATTGATATTTATTTGGCTGTGGATAAAAACTCATCGAAAAATTAGCACTTTTATTGGGGTGTAAAAATAATAAAACTTTTGATAAGCAAAACATTTTTATTAATTTTTAGAAAAAAATCTGAATACTGATGAAAATTGCTGTAATTTTTAACGAGGCGTACCCAGGAATTACCAGTGAATACCAAACAGAAATCCCTCAGAATTTAGGTTTTAAGCCATATTTTGATATTACTCAAAGTGACCCCATTCAAGAATTTGAATCAATTGCAAAAGCTTTAAGAAGAGAAGGATACGATGCTTATATTTTAAATATTTTAGATAATTTAAGTATTCTTCTAAAAGACATAGAAAAAAACCAACCTGATGTAATTTTTAATCTAGTTGAAATCTATAAAGATAAACCGAGCATGGAAGCGAGCTTTACTGGCGTTTTAGAGCTTTTGAAAATTCCTTATACAGGAGCCCCACCACAAGCTCTTGCAAATTGTCAAAGTAAAGTTTTAACAAAAAGAATATTAAGCTCCGTAGGAATAAGAACACCTAAGTATAAAGTAGTAAAAGAAATAAGAAGAAATTATCGGCACGGTTTGCGTTATCCTATAATTGTAAAGCCAGCATTAGAAGATGCTAGCGTTGGCATTGAAAACGACTCAATAGTTGTTAATCATCGTATGCTTAAAAAAAGAATTGAGCATGTTTTTAATGAGTTTAAACAACCAGCACTTATCGAAGAATATATAAAGGGACGTGAGTTAAATGTTGCTGTTTTAGGGGACAAAAAATTAAAAGTTCTGCCAATAAGCGAAATCGATTTTTCCAAAATGCCAGATTACCTTTATAACATTGTTAGCTTCCAAGCGAAATGGGATCCACTTCACGAAGCCTATCATAAAACTATTCCAATTTGCCCGGCAAGATTACCCAAAAAAATAAAAGAAGAAGCAGAAAAAATTGCTATTAAATGTTTCAAGATTATGGGTTGCAGGGATTACGCAAGAGTAGATATGAGGCTTTCTAAAGAAGATAATAAGCTATATGTACTTGAAGTTAATCCTAATCCAGATTTGCAGGAAGATGCAGGTTTTATGCGCTCTGCCAAACATGCAGGTTATTCATATAGCAAAACATTAAAAAAGATAGTTGAGCTTGCTGTAAAGAGAAGTAAAAATTCTACATAATTTTTTTAAGTACATCAATAACATTAATTAAATCATCTGCTTCGTAATCTGGTAAAACAGATACATTTTTTGCTAAAGGCTTCCTTGTTTTTCCAGTGTATATTAAAATTGTTATTGCATCTAATTTTTTTGCGCCGGCTATGTCTGAATCAATATCATCACCAAGCATTACAAAACTATCTTTTACTGTTGCTCCTAATGCTTTTAATGCCAATTGAAAATATAGTGGAGAGGGTTTTCCTATTAATGTAGCTCTTTTATCAGTAGCGTATTCAATTGCTTTTATAAATGGACCTACATCAAGTAAAAGTTCTCCGTTTTCGTTCTTCCAATATTTATTTATTTGAAGCGCTATCAACTCGGCGCCATTAACTACTTTATGAAAAATTTCGTTTAGGATTTTGAAATTCCACATTTGTCCCATATCACCAATTATTACAGCTTCTGGATTATCGTCATCAATAATATCATTAAAAAGTAATTTTACATTTTCTTTACAATAGACTGAAACTTTTTTATACTTTTCTTTAGCATATATTAACGCTGCATCTGAAGTGGTAATTATGGGAATATTATATTCAATTGCTTCCTCTCTAAAAAAATTTTTTATTTCTAATGAAGTGAATAAAGTTGAATTACTCAAAATACAAGCTGGTATTTGCGAATCTACAATAAATTCAAGAAATTTTTTGGTATGATTTGCCAGTTGGTTACCGATTCTCAACACGCCATCCAAGTCTATTAGTAAAGGTTTCTTCACGATTCAATTCCTTTCCTTGTCGAGATTCCTTTTTGGTAGTAATGTTTTATCTCGGTCATTTCAGTAACTAAGTCGGCCTTTTCTATTAATTCTTCAGGGCAATATCTACCTGTTAATATTAACTCAATATTAGGGGGTTTTTGGTCTATCAGAAATAAAACATCTTTAGTGGTAACTAACCCAAAGTAGATTGATACGCAAATTTCATCAAGAATAATTATATCGTACTGCCCGCTTAACATCTTTTCTTTTACCTTATTCAGTGAGTGTTTTACTTTTTCAATTTCAGCATTTGACGGTTTCTCTTTTTTGTAAACAAATTTATCATTTCCCACTTGTTCAATTGTAATTAAGTCAGAAAGTTTTTTTAAACTTTCTAATTCACTGTAAGGGAATTCTTTCATAAGCTGTAAAATGTAAGACTTGAGGCCTGCGCCCGCAGCCCGTACAGCCTGTCCAATTGCGGCAGTCGTTTTCCCCTTACCATTTCCAGTGTAAATTTGTATGAACCCCCTTTTTAGCTTCTTATTCATTTTGGTTTGTACTTTTCCTTAATTGTTTTTTTCTTATTTCTATTAACTTAATAATTTCTTTTCTTTTTTCTTTTGAAAGGGATGGCCATGCAATAATTTCTTCAATTGTACGGAAACAACCTATGCAATACTTGGTGATAATATCAATTGTGCAGTTGCCATTGCAAGGAGATTCAATTTCTAATGTTTTTTTATTTTTCATACCTTGCTTGCTATAAAAAGCAAGTTCTTTGTGATTTTGTAATTGAGCAATGTGTTTAAACTTTGTTAGAATTAACAGGGTCGTCTTATTTGTTATCCTTAACAATTCAAAAATGCTAAATAAAACAGCAGCAAAAATTTTCTACAAAATTTTTATGGTGAAATATTATCTTCTAATATTAGGTCTTCAAGTTTTTATTTCTGTTATCTAAGCTCCATTTACCAGAACCGTATGCAGAAATGAATAAAAAAACAAAGCAATAAAACACTGCTAATTCACCGCCATTTTTTATTGGCAATAAACCTTTTGGAGCGTGTTGGATAAAGTAAGCTACGGCCATTTCCCCGCTCAAAATGAAAGCTGCCAAATGTGTTTGCCATCCTATAATTATCAATAATCCTCCTATAGTTTCAATGATTGTTGCAATTATTAAAAGTAAATTATCAGCGGGTAAGTTGCCATTTATTAAGGCAACGAACTTTTGTATTCCGTGACTAATAAATAATATGCCAATTACTATTCTGGTTATGGCATATATTTCGTGTACATATTTTGTAGTTAGAGCAACTTTCATAGTCCCTCCATTTAATAATTATTGTATAATTAACTATCACTCTAATTTGTTTCTTTTAACCGTGAAATCTTTTTCTTTTATTTGGTGCTTTTCTGCATTGTTCGGAGCAGCAGTATTCATTTTCAATTTTGCATTGATGACAAGTTAAAATGAGCCTATCACAATCTTGATTATGACAGTTAATATAGTACGAAGTAGGTTTACCGCAGTAGTAACATTTACCAATGTGTTTTAATTCAGGTTTAGTATTAGGGGTAACAATCCTTCTTTCATCAAACACGAAAACGCTGCCTTCCCAATATTTATCGGGGTATTGATTTACGTAATTCCAAATTCCACCTTCAAGCTGAAATACATTTTGGAATCCCCTTTCGACTAAATAAGCTGAAGCTTTTTCACATCGAATACCACCGGTACAGTAAGTAACTATTGTTTTGTCCTTATATTTTTTTAGGCTTTCAACCACTTTAGGCCAATCTCTGAATGTTTCCATTGGAGGGGTAATTGCGTTTTTAAATTTTCCAATCATGCTTTCATACTCGTTTCTTGCATCAACTATTAAAAAATCTTCGTTGCTTTCATAAAGTTTATTAAGCTCACTAGGTTTTAAGCGTTTTCCAGTTTTTGATAAATCCACTTCTCCGAAGCTTGCATTAACAATTTCTTTTTTAACTCTCACATGAATTTTTTGAAAAGCATGTTTATTATACTTATCCTCTTTAAACCAAATATCAGCAAACTCAGGGTACTTCCTAATTTCCTTTTTGTAATTCTCGATATTTTCTTTCTTCCCGGAAACAGTTGCATTAATTCCCTCGGTAGAAATCCAAACTCTTCCAAGTATGTCATTATTTTGACAGAAAGATAAATGTTCGTTGAGAAACTTTTCGGGCTCATTAAACCTACAATATTTATAGAAAAGAAGTATTCTGTAATTATCAGGTTCCATTATAGTTTCCAATATATTGTTAATTTGCTAACAAAAGATAAAAAATCTTATTTTTTCTCAAAACGCCTAAAAAAGTATAAGTCCGTAAAATTTTACTGAACTATCTAATTATACTTTTGATTTGTATATTGGCAAACAAAAATTTTATTTTCCATGAATGAACCAGTAATAAGCGTAGGGATACTTACAGAAAGCGCTATTAATTTCGAGCTTTACGGAGAATTTAACTCTTCTGCCTACCCTCGAAAGTTAAGCGGAAAGTTCAGCGCTTTTATTAGGGATAAGAAAATTGTTTTGACAAAAGAGGGAAATGAACTCTTAACAAAGGAAGAAATAGTTATTACACCTGCTGATTTTGAGACAGAGTCTTTTTTATTGCGCGATGTAAAAATTGGAAAGAACTTTCACTGGGAAAAATATGAAGACCAAAGATTTAGAGGCAGCTTAAAGCTAATAATTGAAGACGATAAAATTACAGCAGTAAATATTATTCCTTTAGAAGAATATCTTTTAAGTGTGATTTCCTCAGAAATGAGTGCAAGCAGTTCGCTTGAACTACTAAAAGCGCATGCAGTTGTATCAAGAAGCTGGCTAATTGCCCAGTTAAATAATAAAAAGCAGAAAAAAGACTCTAAGATTTCTTCTGAGTTTATAATTAATGAAAAAGAAATTATTAAGTGGTACGATAGGGAAGAGCATTTATTATATGATTTTTGTTCTGATGATCATTGCCAAAGATATCAAGGTGTATTGCGTTTAGTTAACGATGCTGCTTTTGCAGCTATAGAAGAAACAAGGGGAATGGTGCTTACTTATAATGGAGAGGTATGCGATACAAGGTTTTCCAAATGTTGTGGGGGAATTACAGAATCATTTGAAAATGTTTGGGCTCCCGTCAAATATCCTTACTTATCCTCAATTATTGACTATAAGTTTGAACCTGATGGTTACTTCGTTGACCTTACGAAGGAAGATTTTGCGGTTAAGTGGATTAAAGGCTCACCTCATGCATTTTGCAATACCACTGACCAAAAAATACTTTCACAAGTCTTAGTGGATTATGACCAGACAACTCGGGATTTCTACCGCTGGAAAGTTGAATACACCCAAGATGAAATATCTGAGATTATCTTTAAAAAAAGCGGTATAGACTTTGGAAGTATTAAAGATTTATTGCCTGCCGAAAGGGGATACTCTGGAAGAATTACTAAGTTAAGAATTTTGGGTACTAAGTCTGAAATACTAGTAGGAAAGGAACTGGAAATTAGAAAGTGGCTTTCGAAATCTCACTTATATAGTTCTGCTTTTATTGTACATAAAGAAAAAATAAAAAATGGAATTCCTGAAAGGTTTATATTAGAAGGTGCAGGTTGGGGACATGGAGTAGGGCTTTGTCAAATAGGTGCTGCAGTAATGGGTGAGATGGGGTATTCGTTCGATGAGATTCTTTCCCACTATTTTAAAGGAACTAGATTAGAAAAAGCTTATTGATGAAAATTCTCGTATCATGCCTTTCAAAAAGCTGGGGTGGAATGGAAATGCAAACCATTCTTACCGCAGAGGTCCTTCTCCAAAATAAAGTTGACGCTGAAATTTTCTGTTATAAAAATTCTAAAATCTATGAAAAGGCTTCTTCAAAAAAAATTAATGTGAATTTTATAAAGTCTTCTTTTTTCATTAATCCATTTCAAATCTTTTGGATCTATAGATTGCTAAAAAGAAAAAAGTTTGACTTGATACACTCACAAGCCTCCAAAGATTTGTGGCTGTTTGTTCCAGTAATTAAGTTTTTCTCATTAAAAGTTCCATTGCTACTTACTAAACATGTTGGTTCGTATATTGTTAAAAAAGATATAGCTCATAAATGGCTTTATGAAAAAGTTAGTTATGCAATAGCGATAAGTGAAGTGATAAGAAAAAATTTAATTGAAACTACTACTCTAAGTCCTAACAGAGTTTTACTTGTTCATAATGGGATTGATACAAATAAGTTTAAACAAGATTATGCTGCGCGTGAAAAAATTAGAAGCGAATTTAATATAGGAAATAAATTAGTAATTGGAATGTCGGCAAGGTTTAGCCCTGGTAAAGGACATGAAGAATTTCTTTTAGCAGCTAAACTGCTTTCCCAGAAATACACTGACTTAATTTTTATAATTGTAGGTGAGCCTAGTTATGGCGAGAAGGATTATGCTGAACAAATTTATAAATTAGCTAATGAACTAAATTTGAAAAATAAGATTATTTTTACAGGTTACAGAGAGGATATGCCTAATGTTTATTCTGCAATGGATATTTTTGTTTTTCCCTCACACGCTGAAGCATTTGGACTTGCATTAGTAGAAGCAATGAGCTGTGGTCTCCCTTCAGTTTGTACAAACTCAGATGGAGTTTTAGATATTGCAATTGATGGGAAAACTTCTTACTTATTTGAAAAGCAAGATGTGAATGATTTAGCTCATAAAATTGAACTGTTAATTGAATCACCAGAAAAAAGGATTGAATTTGGAAAACAAGCACGTAAACGTGCTGTAGAAGCATTTGATATACAAATATTCGTAAAAAAAATAATTGGTATTTACAACAGAACAATAAATTAGTTTAGGTCCTTTGTCCATGATGTTAATTAAAGATATGGTCACCCAAATCGTACAATTATGTTTAAGAGCAAATTTATAAACGGGGGTAGATTAAGTGTATGACATTTCTTAACCCAGCAATTTTATTTGGACTTGTTGCCGCATCAATTCCTGTTTTAATCCATTTGCTAAATCTGAGAAAACTTAAAAAAGTAGAATTTTCTACACTTGCATTTTTACAAGAACTACAAAAAACAAAAATTAGACGCATAAAATTAAAGCAGTGGATTTTACTTGCAATAAGAATACTTATAATTGTTTTACTAGTTACTGCTTTTGCACGTCCAGCTATAAAAAATTTATCTCTTGCAGGCAAATCTTCAACTGCTAAAACAAGTGCAGTAATAATTTTGGATAATTCATTTAGCATGTCTTTAGTTTCAGAAAGAGGTTCTTATTTTAATTTAGCTAAATCAGCTGCTAAATCTATTCTTGAAAATTTTCAGCCTGGGGATGATGTTACTTTAATCTTAACGTCAGATTTAAGTCATAATTTCACTAAACACTCAACAAATTTATCTCTAGTCCAAAAAGAAATTGATGAGAGCAGCATTTCTGATTATAGTGGTAAACTAAATGATGCAATAATAAAGGCATCTGAAATTTTAAACGAGTCAAAAAACTTTAATAAAGAAATTTACGTATTAAGCGACTTACAAAAGTCAAATTTATATGAAACTAAGAATCAAATACAAAAAAAGAATATTACTTTTGATCCTAAAATTAGATTATACTACTTCGAATTCCCTAAAAAAGAAATTATTAATCTCGCTATAACTGATTTCACTGTAAACAATCAGATATTTCAAAAGGGGAGTGTGATAAGTTTTACAGCTACAATTACAAATTATTCTAATCAGCCTGTTAATAATACAATCGCTTCTCTATATTTAAACGGAAACAGACAAGCACAGCAGGCAATAAGCTTAAAAAGTAATGAAACGCAAAAAGTTACTTTTGAAACTACACTTCAGCAAACAGGTTTAGTTGAAGCAGAAGTACAATTGGAAGATGATGATATACTAAATGATAATAAAAGATGCTTAACTATATGGGTGCCCGATAAAATAAATGTCTTATTAGTTTTTTCTAAACAGGATGATGCAAGATTTTTGAAATTGGCACTTAGTACCATAGAAAATATTGAGATTACTGAAAGGAAAGGACAACAATTAAATTTTAGTGACTACAGAAATTATGATGCAGTTTTTATAATTGGTTCAGAGAATATTTCTTCAGATAGTAGAATAGAATCTTTTCTTCAAATGGGTGGAGGTGCAGTAATATTTCCGTCTTCTGATAACTCGCTCGAGAATTTTAAACTGCTTTGTTCTAAGTTAAATATTGGTGTTCCTACTAATGCTGTGGGAAGTTTAAATTATTTTGAGAGTCCAACTTTTTTTGATAAAATAGATTTTGAACATCCAATATTGAGTGAGCTGTTTCAAAACAAGCAGAAAAGACAAATAAACTCTCCAGAAATTTATTATTACTTTAAAATAAATTCACTTGGGAAAGGTTACCCTATAATTTCGTTAATGGACAACTCACCATTTCTAAGTGAGTATAAATTTGGCAATGGTAAGCTATTATTGTTTAACAGTGCCCCAGTTTTAAGTTGGAATAATTTTCCATTAAAAGCTTTATTTTCTCCACTTATAGCGAAAATTGTTTTCTATTTAAGTTCTAATTCGAATACAAAAAAAGAAACTCTCGCAGGCCAGCCGCTTATAGTCGATTTAAGTAAAAATATTTTTCCACAAATTAGAGTGATGAGACCCAATAATTCTGCAGAAATTATTAATCTCGATACTTTACGAAATAAAAGTTTTTTTCAGTATAATAAGACCGATATAGATGGGATTTATAAGTTCTATTCAAAAAACAAACTTATTGATTATGCAGCAGTAAATTTTAATCCGGCAGAATCTATAAATAGTTATCTAAACGATTCTGACTTTAAAGAATACCTTAAAGAAATTAAATTTGGTGGTAGCGTTTTTAGTCTTTCTATTGATGGTGATTTTTTAAAATCTATTATTCAATCGAGATTTGGGGCGGAACTGTGGAAATATTTTTTAATGGGCGCATTAATCTTAGCTTTGATTGAAATGTTAGTATCAAAAAGTTCTAAAGAAGATTTAGTGGAGGTTTAAACAAACAGTAATAAATGTTAGATAATTTTGAACCCAAGGCGGAAAAAGCAATATTAATATCAGTCTCAAACAGCAACAACAGAGAGAGTGTTGAAGAACATCTTGATGAGTTGGAACTTTTAGCATCTACGGCAGGTGCAGAAACTATTTTTAAGGTAATTCAAGATAAAAATAAAATTGACCCTGCATATTTTATAGGAAAAGGGAAAGCACAGGAAATAGCTGAACTTGCCAAAGAGAATGAAATAAATCTTATAATCTTTGATGATGATCTTAATCCAACCCAGCTAAGAAATCTTGAAAAACTTTTTGAAAAAAAAATAGTTGATAGGTCGGGATTAATATTAGATATTTTTGCTTCACACGCACGTACAAAAGAAGCAAAAACTCAAGTTGAGCTTGCGCAGTTACAATACATGCTACCTCGTCTTACAAGAGCGTGGACACACTTATCTAAACAATATGGTGGAATTGGCACTAAAGGTCCCGGCGAAACACAAATTGAAACTGATAGACGAATTATACGAACGCGCATTAGTCATCTAAAACAGGTTTTGAAAAAATTAGAATCTCAACATTTTGTGAAAACTTCCAGAAGAAAAAACTACATCAACGCTACCCTTGTTGGTTATACAAATGCGGGTAAATCTACTTTGCTAAATAAACTGACTAACTCTAATGTTCTCGCAGAAAACAAATTATTTGCGACACTGGATTCAGTTACACGTTCATTGGAGCTGGATAAAAACAAAAAAATTTTATTAAGTGATACTGTTGGATTTATACGTAAGCTGCCCCCTCATTTAGTTGCTTCTTTTAAAACAACATTAAATGTTGTTAAAGAAGCAGATATAATTTTACACATAATTGATATATCACATGATTTTTTTGAAGATCATATTAAGGTAGTAGACGATACATTAAAGGAATTAGGTGGCGATAAGAAAATACAAATTAAAGTTTTTAACAAGGTAGATGCTCTTTCTGATAAAAGTAGAATTAAGTATGTGGGTGATAAATTTAAGAATTGCTTGTTCATCTCTGCCCAAAGAGGTATTGGTATTCAAAGACTTAAAGAGAAATTGTTGACAATATACGAAAACAGTTTTATTGAGCATAACTTAAGTCTAAAACTTAATCAGTCAAAAATTGTCTCTAAAATTTATGAATTGGCTGAAATTCTTGAAGCAGTTTATGAAGAGGATAAAATTAGAATATCTTATAGGGCAAGTTCAGCAGCATACAATAAGATACAGCAGCTTATTAGTAACAATATTTAAACGAATTATTACTATCAGTTATCTTATTTGTCATTGTAACTGAGTTAAAATAAAAACGCAGACTTTACAGAAAGTTCAGATTGATTCTGATAAAAAATTTAATTTTGCTGAAAGTATGCGTTCTCCATGCTTGATTATTGATAAAAATTCTTAAGTAAATAGCCCCCCTTATCTATGTTACATTTTGTTGAATAGCAGTTAAGATTTTTCTTCCCAAATTTGTGCAAGCGTAACAATCATTTTTACAGCTGCCTCCATATCTTGGACAGCCACATATTCAGTGTAAGCGTGAAAATTATGTCCACCTGCAAATAAATTTGGTGTAGGTAAACCCATATAGCTTAGCCGTGAACCATCAGTACCGCCGCGAATTGAAGATTTAATGGGCTTTATGTTAAGTCGATTTAATGCTTCGACTGCATAAGCTTCAACTTGTGGATGTTTATCAAGAACATATTTCATATTGCGGTATTGTTCAATCACTTCAAAATCATATGTAGAACCAGGATAATCGTTTACTGCTTTTTGTACTAATTGTTTTAATAAATCCTCGTACTCTTTTAATTTCTCGGCTTCAAAGTCTCTTATAATAAATTTTACTGTTGTTAATGTTTCGTTGCCTTCTAAGGAGACCGGGTGAACATATCCTTCGCGTTTTTCAGTAGTTTCTGGTGATAATCTATCTTTTGGAAGCATTTCAATGAAATGTGCAGCAATTTTTATTGCGTTTATCATTTTGCCTTTTGCATAACCAGGGTGAACATTTTTCCCGTGTATTTTAATCACAACCGCATCTGCACTAAAAGTTTCCGTCTCAACTTCCCCTCGTGTTGAGCCGTCAATAGTGTATGCGTAGGAGGCTCCAAATTTTTTTACATCAAATTTTTCTGTTCCTCTTCCCACTTCTTCATCTGGCGTAAAACAAACTCTTATTGTTCCGTGTTTTACTTCAGGATGGTTTATTAAATAGTTCATTGCATCCATAATCTCTGCTACTCCAGCCTTGTCATCAGCACCAAGCAGGGTAGTTCCATCTGTTGTAATAATATCAAAACCAATCATGTCTTTAAGCTCTGGATTGCTCGCCTCATCAATTACTTTTGATTTGTCATTGGGAAGTACAATATCACCGCCTTTGTAATTTTTATGAATTACAGGATTTACATTAGTTCCCGTTACAGCTGGTGAAGTGTCAACATGTGCTATAAAACCAATTACAGGGACATTTTTTTTATTTGTATTAGAAGGTAAAGTAGCCATTACATAACCAAATTGGTCCATTTCTACATCTTTCATTCCCATTTGTTTTAGTTCTTCTACAAGAAGTTTCGATAACTGAAGTTGTTTAGAATCACTTGGGAAAGTAGGCGAATCTTCTTTCGATTGAGTATCGAATTTAACATATCTTAAAAAACGGTCGACGCAAGTGAATTTGTAAGTTGTATCAAACATAATTCCCTCTTTGTTATTATGGAAAAGTAATTACAAAATAATAATATATAAATACCCTCATAATTTCAATTAATTCATCTTTTTACCTGATAATAAATATTCCGTAATTTTGCTTTAAGGAAAAATAAATATAGAACGATATGAACACAGTAGAATTAATCCGAAAAAAACGCGATGGTAAAAAGCTATCTAATGAAGAAATAGAATTCTTAATTTCAAATTACACCAAAGGTAAAATACCAGATTACCAATTTTCAGCTTTTTTAATGGCAGCTTTTATAAATGGGTTGAATATAAATGAAACTTCTGCTTTAACAAAAGCAATGTTGTACAGCGGTAAAGTGTTGAATCTTGATGATATACCTGGTGCAAAAATTGATAAACATTCTACTGGCGGAGTTGGAGACAAAACCTCATTAATTTTGGCACCAATCGTCGCTGCTGCTGGTGTTAACGTTCCGATGATTAGTGGGCGCGGACTTGGGCATACAGGTGGTACGTTAGATAAATTAGAAGCTATTCCGGGATTTAAAACAAAACTTAACTTGAAAGAATATAAGTCTGTTCTAAAAAAATGTGGTGCTGTTTTAATTGGGCAAACAAGAGATATTGCTCCTGCTGATAAACTAATTTATGCTCTACGCGATGTAACAGCAACCGTAGAATCAATTCCTTTAATTACAGCAAGCATCATGAGTAAAAAACTTGCTGAGGGTATTGATGGATTAGTTTTGGATGTTAAAACTGGTTCGGGTGCTTTTATGACAAAATTAAACGATGCAAAAAATCTTGCTAATTCACTTATTGATACTGCCATTTCTTTCGGTAAAAAAGTAATAGCATTTATTACTGATATGAATCAACCGCTTGGCAATTACATCGGTAATTGGTTGGAAGTTTATGAATCAATAAAAATTTTGGAGGGAGAAAAAGTTGATGATTTGCTTGAGGTAACTTTAAATCTATCCGGTGCAATGATTTACTTAGGCGGGAAAGCAAATTCTATTAAAGAAGGAATTGAAATTTCTCGCAAGATGATATTAACTGGAAAGGCATACGATAGGTTTGTAAAAATAGTTCAATCACAAGGTGGCGATATTTCCTTCATTAAAAATCCTAATAAGTACCCTAAAGCTAAATATAATGAAACAATAACTGCTGAATCTGAAGGTTATTTGTCGCAAGTAAATAATTATGAAATTGGAATTGCTTCTGTTGAATTAGGTGGAGGACGATTAACAAAAGATGATATA
Organism: Melioribacteraceae bacterium 4301-Me; assembly: GCA_041538185.1. Lineage (NCBI taxonomy): Bacteria > Pseudomonadati > Ignavibacteriota > Ignavibacteria > Ignavibacteriales > Melioribacteraceae > Pyranulibacter > Pyranulibacter aquaticus. The sequence goes on from JBGORM010000002.1 coordinate 239,526, forward strand.
ATAGATCCAAAAGCTGGACTTGTTTTTTACCCTAAAATTGGTACTAAAATAGCTCGAGGTGATAAGATATCTGATATTTTCACCGATAAAAAAGAGAAAATTGATGAAGTGAAAAAACGAATAATAAATTCAATAAAGATTTCGAAAGAAAAGCCAAAGGAAATTAAACTTATTAAGGCTGTAATTAACCCGTTTAATAAATAGTAGTTAAAAATCATACAGATAAGATGTGTTGGGGTGCAGAACCATTTTCAACTTTTGAGCCTAAATTTTTTATCGGGAAAAGTTAATAGTTAATCTTGTGTCTAATAAAGAAAAATTTTAAGAGTAGATTTGTTCCGAAGATTACTTTCTTAAGACTAATTATTTCGGCATACAATATATGAGTGAGATGAACAGTGTCGGCCGTTAACGAGCTGAATACTTTTTAGGATATTCAAATAAAAAGTTTTTGCCCTCTGCTTTAGTTACCTCTTCCCAATTTTTTATTTCAAATTTAATTCCAGATATCCCGCATGTTGGGATATTAATAATTGGTTCATCGCTTAGATAATTATTTAATAAAGTTAAAGCTGGGTTGTGCCCAACTAACATTAAATCAGAATAACTTTCTGGTGAAGAGTTTATAATGTTTAAAAGCTCTTTCCAAGTTCCCTCATAGATATTTTTATCGATATGAATTTTATTTTCAGGATAATTTAATTTGTCAGCTATAATTTTAGCTGTAGTTATAGCTCGAAGTGCGGGACTGGAAATTATTATATTTGGGTGAATTTTTTTCTTTGCAAGAAGTTCACCCATAAAATGAGCATCCTTTTCACCGCGTTTATTTAATGGCCTTTCAAAATCGGAGAGCAGTGAATTTTCCCAACTTGATTTTGCGTGACGAACTAAAAAGACTTTTTTCAAATTAGCAACTTTTATTTGTTATTAAGATTAATGGCATAATACGTTTTCTTGTACTTGGGAGACGAGTTTAGGGCTTAAAAAGGGTATGCCGAGATTCAGTCCTCTTAATATAAAAATTACAGCTAAGATAAGACCAAAAGCCGGCAAAAGTTTATTAACTTTTCTTCTTATTCTGATGCTTAGCGACTTACCAACTATTGAAGCTGACAACATGATAGGAAAAGTACCTAAACCAAAAAGTGCCATATAAAATGTGCCGCTTATAAAGTTGCCTGTAGATATAGCCCCAGCTATTCCTATATAAACAAATCCGCACGGAAGAAAGCCATTTAAGACGCCTATTGAAAAAAACGATAGGTTGGATTTAACTGAGATTGATTTTGAGAACAAAAGCTGAAAGTTTTCTATAAATTTTTTATAAAAAGTAAAGTTGGAAATTTTGTTCTTAATTTTATTGGGAGTGAGAATGTAAAGTATTATTACCGTACCAATGGTTATTGAAAGAGTTTGTTGCAGTCCATATAAAATAAGCCGGTTTCCGAACAAGCCGAATAACGCTCCCATAAAACTGTAACTTACTATTCTTCCAGCATTATATAATACTCTTCCAAAAATGATTTTGAATTTAGATGTACTTGGTAAAGGCAATGCAATTGCAATTGGTCCACACATTCCAATACAATGAAAACTTCCTAACAGGCCTATTAAAAATCCAGTCCATATTTCCATATTAATTTACCATAATTGTTGATTCATTATAATAAGAAGTGCCTAAATGATTCCATTCTATTTTTACTTTCCATAAACCTTTTTCAAGATTATCGGATGGAATGAGCTGTTGGCAGTTTTGGTTTAATGATAAGTTAATTGTAAAATCTTTTGTTTTATCAGAAGGTCTGTAAAAATTAATTTTGCCCGAAATGTCAGCAGGGTTATAACTTGCAGGAAATTTTATTTCTATGCCTTTCAGTTTTGTATCAATTGAAACATGCTCTGGTAATTTTTGTGTTCTTTGGATTTTATTAATTTGTTGTTGATAGACAATCTCTTTTGGGTAATAGTCGTCATCAACTAAATCTACTTTTTGGTTCATAAATATTATTACTAGAGTAACGATAAAAAGAACGAACAATCCGTAGACTATTGTAATTTTAACGCCCCATGAAATTTTCATTTTACTCTGCCTTCCCAAAAAATGATGTATTAATTACTTTTATCAGTTGTCCGTTTTCAACAATGCCTATTTGAATTGGTGTTTTAAGTCTGTTTACTTTTTCTTTTGGAAGAATTATAAGAAACTTCGCTTGGGCTACAGCCTGGGGTTCAACATTAAGGTCATTTCCAATTAGTTTTATCTCGCCGTTTAAGTTCATTACTTTTAATTTTGCCTGCATTGAGTTAAAAGTTTTATTAACGATTTTAATATCATAAAGGTTGCTTATTTTACCGCCTGGCTGTTCTTGATACAGCATGCCTGGGGTACGCAATATATTTATGTCGAAGTTTGTTCTTGTTGCCAATAAATAAGTTGTTAGCGAGAATAGTATCAGAAGGACAACACTGTATCCAATAGCACGAGGAGTAAAAATGTTCCTTTTACCAGTTTCAATTTCATTTTTTGATGCGTATCTAATTAAACCTTTTGGGCGATTAATTTTTTCCATTACTTTATTACACTCATCAATACACGCTGTGCAATTGACGCATTCAAGTTGAGTTCCGTTTCGAATATCTATTCCAGTCGGACAAACATCAACACAAAGCTTGCAATCAATGCAATCGCCTAAATTCTGCCTAACAGCTTTTTTTATTTTGCCTCTTGGTTCACCTCGTCTATAATCATAAGCTATCACTACAGAATTTTGATCAAGTAATACGCCTTGAAGTCGACCATATGGACAAACGAAAGTACAGACTTGTTCTCTAAATGAACTGTAAATCCAATAAAAGAAACCAGAAAAAATTATCATTGAAAATAAACCACCAAGATGTTGAGACGGAGAATCGGTAATAATTTTTTCTAATCTATCAGCCCCTATTATATAGGCCAAAAAGAAATTTGAAATTATAAATGAGATAGCGAAAAAAACTGCATGCTTTAGGATTTTTTTAGATAACTTTTTTGTATCTGTTAGTTGTTTCTTTGAATCGCCTTCAATCAAGTATTCTATTTTACGAAATACCATTTCCATAAAAATTGTTTGGGGACAAATCCATCCACAGAATAACCTTCCCCATATCACTGTAAAAAGGAAAATAGAAACAATAATGGTAATAATTGCTAAAGCCAATAGATAAAAATCGTGCGGACCGAAAGGGATGCCGAAGATGATAAATTTTCTGTCAATAAAGTTTAATATAAAGAACGGTTGACCATGCATTTTTATAAAAGGTGTTATGAATAAAAAAGCAAGCAAAAAGTAACTTACGATAGTTCTCGCTTTATAAAATTTTCCAGACGGTTTTTTAGGGTATATAAATTTTCTTTTACCTTCTTTAGTTACCGTTGAGACAGAATCTCTAAATATTTCTTTACCGTTAGGTTCTTCGAAATTCATTGATTGCCACTCAATTTTTATTAGATGTAGAATCAGATGTTTCAACCCATTTTTGTCCTTCCGGTGGTTTTGCATTAGAAGGATTAGTACCGTGTAACGAAATAACGTAGCTGGCAACCTCTTGAATTTTTTTAGGATCGAGCTGGGTCTGCCAACTTATCATTCCTTTTTGAGGTACACCATATTTGATGGTTTTAAAAATATTTTTTATTCCACCGCCGTGAATCCAATAATCGTCAGTCAAATTTGGACCTACCAAACCACCGCCTTCTGGGCCATGACACGAAACACAATTTTTAGTAAAGATTTCTTTACCTTCTTGCAATGATGCGGCATCTGTTAGTAGTGTTACTGTTTCTTCAGTAATAAGTGCACCAGATTCTGTTAAGATATGCTTTTGTAAATTAGCTTGTTCCATTTCTATTTTATATTCAGTCTCTTGTATTTTTCCATCAGAGAATACATGATATTTCAACATGTAAATTATGCTAAAAAGTATAGTTCCATAAAAAAGCAAATTAAACCATGGTGGAATTTTATTATCCAATTCTCTAATTCCATCGTAATCATGTTTCATTAAAATTTCTTGTTCCTTTTCAATAGGAGTAGATTTTGTAAGCCAATTTTTAATTGCAATTAAAGGTGCTATAAAAGCTTTGCCTTCACTATCATTTTTTTCAGAATAAACAACTACAAACCACAATATTAAAGCAATTACAATAATTGTAATTATTAGCATTGTTTTCATTACACTTTCTTCTGTACTGTTATTTTGTGCAAAAAGTAAAGATGCTGAAGAAAAGAAATACAAAAAGAAAAAAAACAGTTTATAGAATTTGTCAATTGCTCTCATTTTTAGTCTCGATATTTTTTTTATTTTCTAAGGGTAAGGATTCCATTTTATTAATATATTTTTTGTCTAATTTCAATGCCCAAATAACAATTACACTGAAAATTACAAAAAATAAAACAAGTGAAATAACGGGATAAATTGAAACACCCTCTATAGATGTTAAATAGTTATTAAACATAAATCACCTAATTATTTTTTTCTGCAAAATTGTTGACTTTTATATCAGTGCCTAATCTTTGCAAGTAGGCAATTAAAGCTATAATTTCTTTATTCGGGTCCGTATCGATTCCATTTTTAATTAAATCATCTGCAATAGTTTTTGCTTGTTTCATAAGGTCGTCGTTAGCGAATTTTTCATAGTCTTTTTCATAAGGTACGCCAATACTTCTCATTACACTAATTTTTTTAGCTGTAGTAGATGTATCAAGGTTTTGTTTTGTAAGCCAGCTGAAAGAAGGCATTATAGAACCAGGTGACATTGAACGAGGGTCTTCAAGATGAAGATATTGCCACAGGTTCGAGTATTTACCGCCTTCACGGGCTAAATCGGGTCCAGTTCTTTTACTTCCCCAAAGAAAAGGATGGTCGTAGACAAACTCACCTGCTTTTGAATATTCACCGTATCTTTCAGTTTCAGACCTAAAAGGCCTAACTAACTGTGAATGGCAGGACACACAACCTTCACGAATATAAATATCACGTCCTTGTAATTCTAATGGCGTATAAGGTTTAACGCTTGCTATAGTAGGAATATTAGATTTGACCAGGAAAGTCGGAATAAATTCTACAAGTCCTCCAATAAGAATAACAATTGTAGAAAGCAGTGTGAACTTAACTGGACGTTTTTCAAGCCAGCGATGAATCATGCCTTTTTTTATTTTATCTGCATCTAATATTAAAGAAGGAGCTTCGGCTGCCTCATTTTTAATAAGGGTACCCTCTTTGGCAGTTTTCACCAAGTTGAACACCATTAGAATTACCCCGCTTAAATAAAGTAATCCGCCGAAAGACCTCATCATATACATTGGAATAATTTGCAGTGTCGTTTCTAAAAAGTTTGGATATTGAAGTGTTCCAAGCGGTGTGAATTGTTTCCACATTAAAGATTGAGTAATGCCGGAGGTCCACATTGGGATAACATAAAACACAATACCAAGGGTGCCCAGCCAAAAATGTAAGTTAGCCATTTTTTTAGAATAGAGTTCAGTGTTCCACAGTTTTGGGACTAACCAATAAAGAATCCCGAAAGTTAAAAAGCCGTTCCAGCCTAATGCGCCTACGTGCACGTGTGCGATAGTCCAATCAGTAAAATGTGAAATAGCATTTACATTTTTTAATGAAAGCATTGGGCCTTCAAAAGTTGCCATGCCGTATGCAGTCACAGCTACAACCATAAACTTTAAGATAGGATTATCGCGAACCTTATCCCACGCTCCGCGTAAAGTTAGCAATCCATTTAACATCCCGCCCCAAGATGGTGCAATAAGCATCACAGAGAAGACAGTGCCAAGTGATTGCGCCCAATCGGGAAGAGCAGAGTAAAGCAAGTGATGAGGTCCTGCCCAAATGTAAATAAAGATTAAAGCCCAAAAATGTAAAATTGATAATCGATAAGAGTAAATGGGTCTATTTGCAGCCTTTGGTAAGAAATAATACATCAACCCTAAATAAGGTGTTGTTAGAAAAAATGCTACAGCATTGTGGCCGTACCACCATTGAACAAGTGCATCTTGAACTCCTGCATAAACTGGATAACTTTTCAGGAAACTTACAGGTACTTCAATTGAATTAACCACGTGCAAAATTGTAACTGTTACAAATGTTGCTATATAAAACCAAATTGCAACATACATATGTTTTTCACGACGTTTGATTATAGTCATCATCATATTTAAACCGAAAGCTAACCATACAATTGCAATTGCAATGTCAATTGGCCATTCAAGTTCAGCATATTCTTTGCTTGTAGTAATTCCGAGCGGCAGTGAAATTGCTGCGGCTACAATAATCAACTGCCAGCCCCAAAAGTGAAATTTGCTTAAAAAGTCACTCCACATTCTTGCTTTACAAAGTCGCTGCAGTGAATAATAAACACCTGCAAAAATCATATTGCCTACGAATGCAAAGATTACAGCATTTGTATGGAGCGGACGTATTCTTCCAAATGTTGTGTATTGTAATCCTAAATTTAACTCCGGGAAATAAAGTTGTATTGCTATGATGAGACCGACAAGCATTCCAACTATACCAAACACTACAGTTGCAATAATAAACTGCTTAACTATTTGGTTATCGTAGTAGAATTTTTCTACATCCATATTTATGAACTCCTTTTTTTGAATTCAGAATTTTGGTTAGATAAGTCATTATTACTTTTGTCTAATTCAGAATTTTGCGCTTGATGTGATATTTTGTTTTTTTCATTATCAAATAAAATTCTTATTGAGGGTGTATATTTATCATCAAACTGACCATCTTTAACCGCCCAAAGATAAGCAATAAGAAATCCCACAGCGATAAGAAGACTAAATGCAAGCAGAACAATTATAACAGACATTAAATTAAACCACTTTTCTTTGCAAAAAAATTAGTTGTAAAAGTTGTAAAAACCACAACAGAAATTGAACTAATGGGCATTAAGATTGCAGCGATAAGCGGGCTCAATAAACCCTGCACAGCAAAAGAAAGTCCAACTAAATTATACACAAACGAAATCACAAAACTTGCAATTATTATTTTTTCTCCTGTCTTACAAAATCTTAAAAACAAGGAAAGCTTTTTTAATGATGAAGCCTCTAAGATTGCATCACTCGATGGCGAAAAATTATTTGTATTTTCTGTGACAGAGATACCCACATTGCTTTTTTTAAGTGCGCCTGCATCGTTTAAACCATCTCCAATCATTAATACCTTTTTGCCTGCATTTTGAAGTGATCCCACATACATTAATTTTTGGTAAGGCGTTTGATTAAAAAAAATATTTTTTGCCAAACCAAACATTTGAAATAAATTATTTTTTTCAGAAGGATTATCTCCAGAAAGTATAGTGATGCTATAATTTCTTTTTAACTGTTCAAATAATAGTTTCAATCCATCTCTATAATTATTTGAAATTTTGTAATACCCTTTAACAACGTTATTTATTGAGATGAATACCTTAGAATAATAATCTTTTGGTAATTCAAAATTATTTGAGTTAACAAATTGTTGTGAACCTAATTTTATGCAATTACCAAAAATTTTTGCTTCAATGCCTTCGCCGGGCAATTCGTAATACTCATCGGGTTGGTAGTACTTTGTATTGATACTGTTAAATATTTTTTGGCTTAACGGGTGAGTGGAATTTCTCGTTGTACTTTTTATTAAAATTTTTTCGTCATCAGTTAGATTTGTTCCTACAAATTCAATTGTAAAATTTTTTTGTTCAGTTAAAGTGCCTGTTTTGTCAAACACAATTGAATCTATTTTAGCAAGTTCTTCAATTACAGCTGTATTTTTAATGTAAAACTTATTTTTACCAAAAATTCTTAGGATATTTCCTAACGTAAATGGGGTAGATAAAGCAAGCGCGCAAGGACATGCTACAATTAATACTGAAGTAACTGCAATCCAAATATAAGCTGGGTTTTTTAATGACCAGTAAATTGCGGAACTTAGAGCAATAAATAATACGATAAAGGTAAAATACTTGCTAACTTTATTTGCAAGACTTGTTACTTTTGATTCTTTTTGTTTGAGAAATGCTTTGTTATTCCAAAGCTGAGTTAAATAACTTTGAGAAATATTTTTGATTGATTCAACTTCTATAGCAGTTCCAATTTGTTTTCCGCCAGCATAAATTAAGTCACCATTTTTAATAGTTACAGGTGAAGATTCGCCGGTAACAAAACTGTAATCAATATTAGCAATTCCTTTAATTAGAATTGAATCCACAGCAATTATTTCATTATTTCTTATCAACATTCTTTCGCCGGGTTCTATTTTTTCAATAGGTATTGTGGTTTCTTTTCCATTTCTTATTACACACGCAGAAATAGGGAAAAAGGATTTATAGTTCCTTTCGAAATTCAAAGCATAATATGTCTTGTTCTGAAATAATCTTCCGATTAGCAAGAAGAAAACGAGTCCTGAGAGAGAATCAAGGTAGCCTGCCTGATTATAAAAAACGATGTCTACAAAACTTCGTATAAAAAGTATTAGAATTCCCAAAGAAACAGGGACATCAATATTTACTATTTTTTTCTTTAATCCTTTTATTGCAGAAATATGATATTCATTAGCACTGTAAAAAAATACAGGTAACGATAAGAGCAGCATCAAATAATTAAATAGTACATTTAAATTTTGTGATTCTGTCTGTGTTATCGATAGATACTCGGGAAAGCTAAGCAGCATTATATTGCCAAAACAAAATCCAGCAATGCCAATTTTATAATACAGTTTTTTTGTTTGTTCTTGAGAGGTTTCTTTTTCTTTGTCCTCTAAATTTAATTGTGGTTCATAGCCCAAAGAGTTAAGTAGTTGGACAATATTTTTAATTTTAGTTTCAGTAGGATTAAAGTTAACAGTTAATCTTTTCTTTAAGAAATCTACTTGTGAGTTTTTTATTCCGTTATTTAATTTGTAAAGACTCTCTAACAACCATATACACGAACTACAATGCATTTGCGGGATGAAAAATGTAATACTTGAGAAATTTGAGGATGAAAAGTCAACTAATTTTTGTTGGATGGTTTCATCATCCAAGAAATCGTAATTCTTATGTACATGATTTTTTTGCGAAACACCTGGTTTTTCTTCTAAAGAGTAATAAGTACACATTTGATTATTATTGAGGATTAAGTAGACGTTTTTGCACCCATTACAGCAGAAAACTTTTTCGTCAATTCTTATTTCATTATCAACGCAATCTTCCCCGCAATGAAAACACTTAACTTCTTTTGCTTTTTCTTTTGTTATAGTCTCTTTCAATTTTATTGAATATTTATTAGGAAATGAATTCTACAACTGCTCACAAATAATGCCAATTAAACACACAAGACAAATAAAATTTAGTAAAAAAAATTTAGATAAATTATCGTAATTTATTAGAAGAAAGCTCTCTTTTACTCCAATTATTCTCATCAATTAGAAATTGGGGGGTTAAAAATTACGAATTAGGAATTAGGAATTAAAAATTAGGAATATGTAGTGAATATCAACTCCTTATTCCTTATCCCTCACTCCTAATTCCTAATTTCTAATTCCTAATTCTTAATTTCTTCATTTCATCTAAATCATATTTATTATTTTAGTAGTAACTTTGAATAATCATTAAGGAGAATAAAATATGAGCAGATTAGAGAACAAAATTGTTTTTATTACTGGTGCAACATCTGGTATTGGGAAAGCCTGTGCCTATGCTTTTGCTAAAGAAGGGTCTAACTTAGTAATTAGTGCTAGAAGGTTAGATTTAATTAATGAAATTGCAAAAGATATTACAGAAAAATACGGAGTAAAAGTTTATGGTTTTAAACTTGATGTAAGAAACAAGCAGAATGTTATTGATGCAATCAAATCAATTCCCACAGAATTTAAAGCGGTTGATATACTTATTAACAATGCAGGACTTGCGTTAGGTCTAAATAAATTTTATGAAGACGAGCTTGAAAATTGGGATGTAATGATTGACACTAACATAAAAGGACTGCTTTATGTTACCCATGCAATTTTGCCTGGAATGATAGAAAGGAAATCCGGGCATATTATAAACATTGGTTCTATTGCTGGTCACGAAGCCTATCCAAAGGGAAGTGTTTATTGCGCAACAAAATTTGCAGTAAATGCAATAACGCAATCATTGAGAATGGATACAATTGATAAGGGAATTTTAGTTAGTACAATTGATCCTGGCCTAGTAGAAACGAATTTTAGTAATATTAGATTTTTCGGTGATAAGGAAAAAGCGAAGAATGTTTATAAAGGGCTAACACCGCTAACAGGTGAAGATGTAGCAGATGCGGTGGTATATTGTGCTTCCAGGCCGCCGCATGTAAATGTGGCACAAATAACTTTATTAGCTGCGCAGCAAGCCAGCGCAATGGTAGTTCATAGGGAAAATTAATTGGAAGTTTGTAGTAAATAAGGGGTTGGCAAGAAAACAATGATATTTCACTGCTGTCCAAAATAATTTTGAAATCAAATCCCGAAGGGATAAATTACCAAATAAATTTAGAAAACTTTAAGATTTTGGACTATTCTACTTGTCTTGTAAATCAATCCCTATCTCGTCCCTACGGGACTTTTAACTTCAGTTTGATATTTATTTATTCTATAACTATATAATCCCTAAAGGGATTACATTGGTTTAAGCATAATCAAGGCTTTATTGTCCAGTCAGGACAAAATATTTATAGGATAAAGAACAAAGAAATAGATTAAGTCCATTTAGGGACGAAATAAAAAATATATTGGACAGATATGGATATTTAGCAAAAACACAAAGTAAACGCTCTAATTTTGTACTTATCTTAAACTTTTGTATTTAGCTAATCCCCATTATTTTGATTTTTCTCAAGCATAAAACAAACTTACATCGCCGGCCCCTTCGCGAATTACTTCGGGTTCATCCCCGCTTAAATCTACAATACTTGAAGGCTTACCTTCTAAAGCACCTGCTGAAAGCATAAGATCAACTTGAGTATTAAAAATAAGACGTATCTCCTGTGGGTCGTACAACACTTCACCTTTTCTGTTGGTTACACTTGTGCTTACAATCGGATTTCCTAATTCTTTTGCTAAAGAAAGTGCAACAGGGTGATTAGGGATTCGAATGCCTACGGTTTTTCTTTTTGTCCACAATTTTTTAGGTACTTCCTTAGCGGCAGGTAAAACAAATGTGTAAGGACCCGGTAGAAGATGACGCATCGTTTTATAAGCATAATCAGATACTTTTGCATATTTAGAAATTTCTTTAAAATCCGGAATAATAAAGCTAAATAATTTCGTTCCAGATTCGTGCTTAATGTTGTAAACTTTTTCTAAGGCTTCTTTATTATATATATCGCAACCTAATCCATAAACCGTATCAGTAGGGTAAATAATTACCCCACCGTTTTTTAATACTTCTACAGCTTTATTAATATAACGCAACTGCGGTGTAACTGGATGTAATTCATAATATTCCATATCCTCCTCCTTAATTTTCAGTTTATAGCGGGCTATAATTATTTTTTGCTATAAATTTGGTTATTAGTAAAATTATTTTATGTTGATAATTTGAACGGCACTTTTGATAAGTAATAAAAAGTTTAATAGCAAAATAATACTTGTTATTTAATTGTCAACTGTAAAGTGGATATTTTTTATATATTTCTTTATCGCCTAAATTATTTTTGGGTTTTTAGTGAGCATTAAAAGTCTTCCAAAACAGGTAAAAATTTTAGGTCTAATCAGCTTTTTCACCGATTTTGCTAGTGAAATGCTGTATCCAATCACCCCGATATTCCTCACTTCATTCCTTGGCGCTTCAATGAGTTTAGTAGGATTAATTGAAGGGTTAGCTGAACTAACCGCAGGAATTCTTAAGGGATATTTTGGAATGCTGTCTGATAAAATAGGTAAGCGTTCAATATTTGTTTTTGGAGGCTATTCTCTTTCGGCCTTTTCGAAACCACTGCCGGGAATTTTCCCCCGAATTGTAACTGTTATCTTTTCTCGCATTGCTGATAGAATTGGTAAAGGTATGAGGACTTCCCCCAGAGATGCACTTCTTTCAGAATATTCTAAAAATAACAGTGGTGCAATTTTTGGGTTCCACAGAAGCATGGATACTTTTGGAGCTGTTGCCGGTCCGATTGCTGCAATTATATATTTATACTTTCATCCAGGGGGATACATTTCACTTTTCCTTATTGCATTTATTCCTTCTGTTATTGCTATTTATTTTGCTTCTAAGGTCAGAGACAAGTCAACTGTTGTCTTTAGTAAAGAAAAATTTGATTATAAAGATTTTTGGAAAACAGCACCAAAAAATTACAAAATAATATTAATCTTATTAACTATTTTTTCTCTTGTCAACAGTAGTGATGTTTTTCTTATTCTTAAATCAAAATATATAACACATTCAGATAATTACGCGATTACTGGATATATATTTTATAATATAATTTATGCTTTCTCTTCCTATCCTTCAGGTATTCTATCAGATAAATTTGGGAAAAAGAAAGTCCTTGCTTTTGGTTTATTAATATTTTCATTTGTTTATTTTGGATTTGCATTTAACAATAATTTATTACTCATGTTCATTTTCTTCGCTTTTTATGGTTTGTATGCTGCAGCAACAGAGGGAATTTCAAAAGCATGGATTTCAGATATAATAATCCCTCGATATAAAGGAAGTGCCATTGGACTACTGAACTCTTTTGTTAGTGTAGCTGTTATGATAGGTTCTTTTGGTGCAGGGGTTATTTGGGATAAATTTGGCTCAACAGCACCTTTTTTAGTTTCAGCTGTTGTATCATTTGTAGTTGCAACAATTTTTTTCTTTATGAAAGATGAAAATAGGGTGCAAGTACTTTCTAAATCATAATTACTTTTTTCTTTTAATGCTTGCATCGGTGGGTCGTACTTACAAATTGATTTTTAGTATTTTACGAACAACAATTTCAAAATAATTACAAATATGGAGAAAAAACTTGCAGTTGTTGCCGTTAGCGGGGGAATGGATAGTTGTGTTACTGCAGCTATAGCTAACCAATCTTACGAGCTAGCTTTGGTGCACGTAAATTATGGACAAAGAACAGAAAAGAGAGAGTTGAAAGCTTTTAACGATGTTGCCGATTATTATAATGTAGAAAAAAGATTAGTAGTTGACTTCTCACATTTCTCAAAAATAGGCGGTTCGTCTTTAACAGATAAAAATATTGAAATAGCAAAGGCAAACTTGCAAAGCTTTTCATCTACTAACGTTGAAGCAAAAGAAATCCCAACTTCCTATGTCCCTTTCCGAAATGCGAATATACTCTCAGTTTGTGTGAGTTGGGCTGAAGTTTTAAAAGCAGAAGCGGTTTTTATTGGCGCAGTCTATGAAGATGCAAGCGGCTATCCAGATTGCCGTCCAGAATTTTTTGAGGCCTTTGAAAAAATGGTTGACTTAGGTACTAAACCTGATACTAAAATAAAAATTGTAACACCTATAATTCATTATTCTAAAGCAGATATTGTGAAAAAGGGAATTGAACTTGATGCGCCGCTTCATTTAACGTGGTCTTGCTATCAAAACGAAGAGGTAGCTTGTGGTGTGTGTGACAGTTGTGCTTTTCGGTTAAGAGGATTTCAAATGGCAGGCGTAGAAGACCCAATTCCTTACTTAAATAAGCCTAACTATTTATGAATGCAGATTAATTTACAAACTGCTAAGAGAGCACTTAATAGTTTATGAAACAGTTCAACTTAAGAAATAAGAAATAATAAACTATGGTCGACAAGCTTAAACTTCTTGAGACATTTCCAAACCCAAATCCAGAACGTGATTACACAATAATTCACACAGCTCCAGAATTTACTTCATTATGTCCCAAAACTGGGCAGCCGGATTTTGCAACAATAATTCTCGAATACATTCCGGATAAACTTTGTGTGGAACTAAAATCATACAAATTTTACTTGCAGTCTTATCGAAATGAAGGGATTTATTTTGAAGCAGTAACAAATAAGATATTAAATGATTTGATTGAACTGTTGCAACCACGTTATATAAAAATAACAGCTCGGTTTAATACACGTGGCGGTATTCATTCGGATATTATTGCAGAACAAAGACGGAAAAAATTGAAAAAAAAGTTCGTTTGACTTCCATGTTTTTTCGCTTGATGAGTTCTAAAGTTATTTTTATTAATAAAAGGAGAAAAAAACATGGCAAAAAAAATAATTAAAAGGAGCTGGGCAGAGCCCTTCAAAATTAAGGTTGTTGAACCAATTAAAATGACAACGAGAGAATATCGTGAAAAATGTGCAAAAGAAGCCGGTTACAATACTTTTTTATTGAAATCAGCTGATGTTTACATAGACCTTTTAACTGACAGCGGTACGAATGCAATGAGCGATTATCAATGGGCTGGAATGATGATAGGTGATGAAGCATATGCCGGTAGCAGGAATTTTTACTACTTATGGGATAATGTGAAAAAATATTATGGTATGCCTTATTTTGTACCCACACATCAAGGCAGGGCTGCAGAGCATTTGATTTCAAAAATAATGATTAAGCCAGGAGATTACATTCCCGGCAATATGTACTTTACTACAACAAGACTTCATCAAGAGCTTGCCGGGGGTACGTTTGTCGATGTAATTATAGACGAAGCCCACATCCCTCAAAACAAACACCCTTTTAAAGGAAATGTCGATTTACAAAAATTAGAAGACCTGATTAAAAAAGTCGGTGCTAAAAAAATACCTTATGTTAGTATAGCTGGACCGGTTAATATGGCCGGCGGACAGCCAATTTCAATGCAAAACTTAAAAGAGGTTTCTAAACTTTGTGATAAATACGGCATTAAACTTTGGTTTGATGCTACCCGCGCAACAGAAAATGCTTATTTTATAAAAGTAAGAGAAAAAGGCTATGAGAATAAATCAATTGCGCTGATACTTAAAGAAATGTGTTCTTATTTTGATGGATTATGGGTTAGCGCAAAAAAAGATTTAATGGTTAATATTGGGGGCTTTTTAGCAACGCGA
This sequence comes from Melioribacteraceae bacterium 4301-Me, assembly GCA_041538185.1. NCBI lineage: Bacteria > Pseudomonadati > Ignavibacteriota > Ignavibacteria > Ignavibacteriales > Melioribacteraceae > Pyranulibacter > Pyranulibacter aquaticus. The sequence continues at coordinate 254,568 of JBGORM010000002.1, forward strand.
AATAAAAAAGTCTACGAAGAAGCGCGCAATATGGTTGTTGTTTATGAAGGACTTCATACCTACGGCGGTTTAGCCGGCAGAGATATGGAAGCTATGGCCCGAGGTATTGAAGAAATGGTCGAGTTTGATAATATAAAAGCAAGAGTTGGACAAGTAGAATATTGCGGAAAGCAGCTCGAAAAATATGGCATCCCAATGGTTTACCCTTTCGGCGGTCATGCAATATTTCTCGATGCAAAAAAATTTTTGCCTCATTTAAGACAAGATGTTTTTCCAGCTCAAGCACTTGCTAATGAAATTTATGTTGATTCTGGAGTTAGAGGAATGGAAAGGGGTATTGTTTCTGCTGGTCGAGATCCTAAAACCGGTCAGCACAGATACCCTAAACTAGAATTAGTTAGACTTACCTTTCCTCGAAGAGTCTATACTCAAGCTCATATTGATGTAATGGTTGAATCAATTGCTACCGTATTTCAAAATAGAAAGCAAATTAAAGGATTGAAAATGGTCTACGAGCCAAAGTATTTAAGATTTTTTCAAGCACGATTTAGTAAATTGTGAACTGAATTAAGTAAAATATATAGGGGTAGAATTATGACTACCCCTATTTTGTAACTTTTTTGAAATTTTGTCCTAATTGAAATTCAATTCTAAGTAATAAATTAATTTATATATCGGCAGAGAATTTTAAATGAATAATGTTTTCACACTGAAAGAGCAATTCTTAAAAGAAAAAAGTGAATTGTTCAGTAATACGGAATTATTAAAAAATCCTTTTAAGTTTTGCGTTACATTCAGTCTAATGGTTGAAAGATATGTTCAGCTCGTTCTAAAAGGCAAAAGACTTAAATGTGCAGTTGCTGCAGTAGGGAGTTTTTCGCGAAGAGAACTATCTCCTTATTCTGATATAGATATAATGTTTATTTATTCTAAGGTGGATGGAAACGAAGATGTAATAAAAGAATGTGTAACTGAGCTTTGGGATTGTGGAATTGAAGTTTCACATACTGTGAGAGAATATAAAGACATTAAAAAGTTTTTAAAAGAAGACCTTCATGCATTTACACAGTTTTTTGAAACGAGATATATAATTGGTAGTCGGCAAATTTATGACGCATGGATTGGAAAAGTTTTATCTGCATTGAATAACAAGTACAAAAAAGAATTAATAGAAAAATTTTTTAATGATATAAATGCAAGGTATACCAAGTACGGCGATTCTGCAAAAGTTCTTGAGCCAAACGTAAAATTTACTGCTGGCGGATTAAGAGACCTTCAAATTGTCGAATGGATATATTCATTAAAAAACGATATTCTTTTATCTGAGCAGAGCGAAATTACTCAGACCGAAGTTTTTTTGAATCTCGTCAAAAAAAATAAAATAATTCTGCCGCGAGCTGCAGCAAGACTTTACGAAAGCTACAAATTAATTCTTGCAACAAGAAATTTTTTACATCTTTTATCGGGTCATAAAAATGACCGTTTGGAATTTAGCTCTCAAGAGAAAATTGCAAGATTTTTTGACTATGGAGAGAATACATGGCATTCTTATATGAAAAAATACTTCGAGGCGGCAAATGTAATTAAACGGTTTAACCGCACAATGATGAAGAGGTTTGAGGAAGAAATTACTAATCCTATTTCTGATATGCTCTCAATTGATCTTGATGAAGATTTTGTTCTTAAAGGAAATAATCTTACCAAAATCCGTAAAACCCCGCTTACATTTTCTTCTATTATGCGGGCATTTTATTATTATTGTTTGTACGACGCTCAGTTTGACGAACAGCTGCGTTCAGAAATAATTGAAGCTGTTTTCGACCATGAAGAAACTCAAAATCTGGAAATGCATTCATCTGTTTTTTTTCGAGAAATTCTAAAACTGCCAAAAAATGTAGGGAAAACTTTATACGTAATGAATGAACTTGGTGTTTTGGGAATATTCCTACCAGAGTTTAAGGATCTTATTGGGTTTTTTCAGCCGGGCGTTTATCATTGTTATACTGCAGACGAACACACTTTAATTGCTCTAAATAATTTAGAAAAGCTGATAAATGAAGAGTCCTTTTTAGGGAAGCTTTTTGCTAGTACAAAAAATAAGGATGTTCTGTATTTGGCAGTCCTTTTTCATGATATAGCTAAACCGATAAGCATTTCCGGACACGAAATAATTGGGGCTGAAGTTGCTAATTCTGTTATGGAACGACTTGGCTATGATCAAAATGAAATAACACTAGTTCAATTTTTAGTGCGGCATCACCTTACTATGGAACAAGTAGCCTTTAGAAGAAACCTTAATGATTCAACTACGCTCGATAATTTTGTTAAAATTTTCCCTTCATTAGAAGCACTTGACCTTTTGTATCTTTTAACTTATGCAGATTTATCGGCAGTTTCACCTGTTGTATGGACTCAATGGAAAGGAGATTTATTGTACGAACTTTATAGTAAAACAAAAAGAATGCTGGTTGAAAGAATTTCCGGTGAAGAACTTCTTTCGTACACTACTCAAGAAATCTTACGCGAAACAAAAGCATATTCCGAAGAATCCTTTAGACAACACATAGACCAAATTGATGATATTGGATATTTACAAAATTTCTCTCAAGATGAAATTAACCAACATATAGAGGAAATCGAAAAAGGTTCACCCGTCTCTGTGTTTTTTAAAGAAGTAGCAGGATTTACAAATGTAACTGTTATTACAAAAGATTCAGCCTCGCTGCTTTCTCGACTTTGTGGTGCACTTTCAATTAATGACCTTAATATTCACGATGCAAAAATTTTTACTAGAAAAGATGGGATAGTAATAGATAGCTTTAATGTAACAGATTTTAGAACAGGTGGTGTAATTGATGAAGCAAAATATCCTAAAATAATTTCCGACCTCAATCTTGCAGTTGAAAATGAACTTCAAATCACTAAGGAGTTTAGTAAAATTAAATCTAAATGGTGGCGAATTGAAAATAAATTATTCAAGCGTAAAGGCAAAGTTAAAATTGAATTTGAAAAACACGATAAGTACACAATTATTGATGTGTATTCACCCGATAGACTTGGTCTTCTTTATCAAGTTACTAAAAAAATGAATGAACTTGGCCTTTCAATTTATTTTGCAAAAATAGCTACCAAAGCCGATGATGTAGTAGATGCATTTTATGTACTTGACCATAATAGAAAAAAAATTTCCACTAACAATTACCAATTAATTACTGTAGAATTAACCCAAACTATCGAAGAAATGCTATAGGTGAAAACTTGAACTTCATGAACAAATCAAATCCAATAGGCTTTTTTGACTCTGGTATTGGTGGACTTACTGTTGTAAAAGCTGTTACTAAACTTCTGCCAAATGAAAATATAGTTTACTTTGGCGATACTGCTAGAGTGCCTTACGGCGGTAAGTCTAACAATACTGTAATTGAATACGCTTTGCAAGCAGCTAATTTTTTATTAAGAAAGAATATTAAACTACTTGTTGTTGCTTGTAATACAGTCTCTTCAGTTGCGTTGAAAGAACTTAAAAGGTTTTTAACTATTCCAGTAATTGGAATGATTGAACCGGGTTCGAAAATGGCTTTAAGCGAATCTAAAAATGGTATTGTTGGTGTAATTGGTACTGTGTCAACAATTAATAATAAGGCTTATTCCAAAGAACTGAAAAGACTTAATCCAAAAGTTAAAGTCATTGAAAAAGCATGCCCGTTGTTTGTGCCCCTTGCCGAAGAAGGATGGCTTAATCATAAGGCAACAGAACTTATTGCAAAGGAATACTTGACAGAATTGAAAGAAAAAGAAATCGATAGTTTGATTTTGGGCTGTACTCATTACCCAATTTTGCATGACGTGATTCAAAAGGTAATGGGTAAATCTGTAAAGCTTGTTGATTCGGGTACACCTGCAGCAAAATTGGTTGAAGAATATCTCAACGGCCGCGGCTTGCGAAATGATTCAAACAAAATAGGCTATAAAGAATTTTATGTGAGTGATATCCCTGCTAAGTTCAAAGAAATTGCCAACCGTTTTTTAGGCAGTAAAATTAATAATATTCATAAAGTTGAACTCGAAGAATTGACAAACGAACTTTAGACACAAGTAATTGATAAAATGATGTTAAACGTTTTATAATAGCTTATAAAATTTAGGGATAAGAAAATTAACAGGAGAATTCGTCAACCGTTGAACTAAATTTTTTGGCATACAGCATCAATGTCTGGTATGTAGTTTATATAGAGAAATTCCACAAATCGTCTTTGCATCCACAATTTCACCATTTTTGATTTTTTCATTTATTTCTTCAAGAGATAATTCCACAACTTCCATTTCTTCTTCTCCTTCTTCACGAGCATGCTGACCAGATACTAAATCTTCCGCTAAAAATATATGCAGAACCTCTGAACAAAAACCAGGCGAAGTATATATTTTGCCAAGCCTGGTAATTTTGTTTGCAGAATATCCTGTCTCTTCACTTAGTTCTCTTGCGGCACAAATTTCTGGGTCTTCATTCTTATTTAATTTTCCGGCGGGTAACTCTAACAAAACTTCTTTAAAAGGATAACGAAATTGAGTAACCATAACAATTTTGCCATACGATTTAACTGGTACAGTAACAGCTCCCCCTGGATGAACTGCTACTTGTCGTGGCGCAATATTTCCACTACCATTATATTTAATTTCATCTACTACTACTTTAAAAACTTTCCCTTCAAAAACAGTTTTGCTTTTAATAACTTTAAAATTCACTATGTTCTCTGTTTATTTATTATTAGCAAGATTACCAAATTACCAAGATCGAAAATAAAATATTTTTAGGTAAAAAATTATACTTGATTTGATAAGTAACTTTCTAATCCCATTTGTTCAATTTGTGCACGTTGAGCTTCAGCCCAATCAACATGACCCTCTTCCATTTTTAAAATTTTTGTTAACAACTCTGCAGTCGATTCATCGCTAACTTCTCTTGCTAAAGCAATACCTTTGTTGTATGCCTTGATAGCATCTTGTTCAGCAGCCTTATCATTATAAATAAAATCCGGAACTGACTTCCCAATTTTCATTTCTTTTAATTTGTTTACTATTGGATTTCCTTCGAGAAATAAAATTCTTTGAATCAACCATTCTGCGTGATGCATTTCATCGATTGCCTGTTTTTTAATTGCTTCGTGGAGTTTGCTGTAGCCCCAATTATCACATATTTCGGAATGAACCATGTACTGACTGATGGCTGTTAATTCGTCGGCTAACAATTCATTTAATACTCCAATTAATTTTGAATCACCTTTCATTTGAACCTCAGTTTAATTGCAAAAAACTAACAAATTATAAACAAATATAATGAAAAAGAACCGCTTCTACACCTTAAAAAGTGTAATCAAATAAGAGACTTAACAGCAAATTTTAACTATGGATTGTTGAACTAAAACCTCTGAAAAATTCAATGTGCAATTGCAGATGCCTTTGAGTCTAGACTTAAACTTTCGTCAGAATGACGAATAATTCCATCTTATGCATGTATTTTATTCTTGCTCTTTCTACTTCGATTATCTTTGCTGTTAATATCTCTTAGATTAACTGTTATTTTAATTAATAAGGTAATAAGGTTAATTCATACTGATATCTCGCTTGTTACTAAGGTTCATTGCTTCCTTATTATTACTTTTTACGACTAAGGTTCACTTACCACTAAATGATGAACTCTCATAACTCATGTTCCCAACAGTGTTTTTCCCGCCCGCAAAGTTTTATATTCTTGTTATGTTAATTTATTTATCCTCCCTACGAAGTGTGGTCATCCACCACTCTACGAATTGGAATCCACTACTTCCGATGAGAATTAACCACTTCGTGGAAATTCGCCGCTTCGTGGGTGGGTGGTGAATTCTCAATATATCCTGTACTTTTCTTTACTACCTTAGTAACCTAAACAAAGAAAAAGAAACCAAACCTTATTAGCTTATTGAAAAATAACCATGCTTACAGTAGGCAAGCGATAAAAACAATAATAGTTATTTTTTGAAACCTCTAAAAAATTATACATATCTTAAAAGCTTTTTAATAAATAACATTGCAGGAAAGTAAACAAACTGGAGAAAAAGATGCAGACGAATAAGGCTAACAATGAAGAATTGAACATAACATATCGATTTTTAACTTCTCACGAGTAATTTTCAATTACATTATTTAATTCCATTTTTTTTTGCAAATGCACTTTTATATAAGTAATTGCTTGTTGTACAAGAATTACTTACTTTTTTAACGTAGTATTTGCACGATTACGGTTGATTACGGCAAGATAGAGAGTGAAAAAGACAGAGATAGACGGAGTAAAATATGAAAGCGTTAATATTAATGGCGCTTTTGCTAAATATGCCCATTCAACAAGACTCTCCCAAAATAGATGTAATTAAAATTGATGGTGCAATTAATCCTGTTATAGCAAGTTTTATTCACGATACACTTGAAAAAGCAAAACAAGAAAAAACTGAATGTCTATTAATTCAACTTAACACACCGGGTGGACTGCTAAAATCTACGCGAATAATAGTTAGTGATTTTCTTACATCTAATATCCCAATTGTTGTATATGTATATCCGTCAGGTTCACAAGCTGCATCAGCTGGGACAATTATTACACTCGCTGCCAATATAGCGGTAATGGCACCCGGCACTAATATTGGTGCGGTTCACCCTGTTGTTATGAGTGAGGGGAATGAAGCAAACAAAAAGGACAGCACTAATATAATGATGGAAAAAGTCACAAATGACGCAGCAGCTTTTATAAGAAGTATTGCAGAGAAACGTCATAGAAATGTTGAATGGGCTGAAAAGTCTGTAAGAGAAAGTTTGTCATTGACAGAGACCGAAGCACTAAAGGAAAAAGTTATTGATTTTATAGCAAGGGATTTAAATGAACTTATTTTTAAAATCAATGGAATAGAGGTTGAAACAGCAAGTGGCTTGAAAACTATTCATTCGAAGAATGCTAAACTTAATTTTATCGAAATGAACGCATTTCAAAAGTTTCTTGATATAATCAGTGACCCAAGTATAGCTTACATTCTTATGATGCTTGGCGTGTATGGTTTAATTTTTGAGTTAAGTAATCCTGGTTCAATTCTTCCCGGTATTGTTGGGGTTATTTCACTAATACTTGCATTTTACTCTTTACACACTCTGCCAATAAATTATGCTGGATTAGCATTAATAATTTTTGGAATAATTCTTTTCATTGCAGAGATAAAAGTAGTAAGTCACGGTTTATTAGCGGCGGGTGGAATTATATCTTTTTTAATCGGCTCTCTGATGTTCATTAACACTGATACGTCGACAGAATTTCTTAGCATTTCATTAACTGTTATAATTACAATTACAATCTTAACTGCTCTTTTTTTTGTTTTTGCAGTTGGTAAAGGTATTACAGCTCAACGAAGAAAACCAACAACAGGCAGTGAAGGTATGATAGGTGAAAAGGGAGTAGCATTAACTAATTTCAATTCTTTTTCTTCAGGAAAGGTATTAGTCCACGGTGAAATATGGGATGCTAACAGCGCTGATTCCGAGATTAAAGAGGGCGATAATATTGAAGTAAAAGCAGTGAAAGGGTTAAAATTGATTATAAAAAAAGTGGATTAACAATTTTAACAAGCCTATAGTTTTATTTAATAAATATGAATATTATAGGAGAATTTACAATGGGAGCCGAGAATATAACAGTTACGTTCATAATTGTTTTTTTTGTAATATTAATTTTAGCCAGTGCCATAAGAATTTTACGTGAATACGAGAGAGCTGTAATTTTTAGACTGGGCAGATTAATTCCTACAAAAGGTCCGGGACTTATTTTTTTAATTCCAATTGTAGATAGAATGGTTAGAGTAAGTCTTCGAGTTGTAACTTTGGATGTTCCACCGCAAGATGTAATAACTAAGGATAATGTTTCTATTAAGGTTAATGCAGTAGTCTACTTCAGGGTAATCGACGCAGCTAAAGCAGTAGTAGAGGTAGAAAATTTCCTTTTTGCTACTTCGCAATTAGCACAAACAACTTTAAGGAATATATTGGGTCAGTCTGAACTTGACGAATTATTGTCCGAGCGGGAAAAGATTAACAAGCATCTCCAGGAAACAATAGATACACACACAGCGCCGTGGGGAATAAAAGTTTCACTTGTAGAAGTTAAAAATGTAGATTTGCCGGTAGAAATGCAGCGTGCTATAGCTCGTCAAGCAGAAGCAGAAAGAGAACGCCGTGCTAAGGTAATTCATGCAGAAGGTGAATACCAAGCCTCTCAACGGTTGGCAGATGCATCGAATATTATAAGTTCTTCACCGTATGCGCTTCAGTTAAGATTTTTACAAACACTTACTGAAGTGGCAGCAGAAAAAAATTCAACTACTATATTCCCTGTGCCTATTGACCTTTTTAAGCCATTTTTAGATTTGATGGAAAAAAGTAAGAAGGAGAAATAAATTTGTAAAATATTTTTGCAGAAACTATTTCTGCTCCAGGAATAGTGATATTAGAATTCTTTCTAATGGGGCAACTTATTCCAACTTCATGGTTAATCATGTTTCTGTGCATCCCGCAAAACACCCCCATTAATTTGTTCCATTTGTTCAACAGTTAGTTCTTTCATAAGAACCTCCATTAAATTAATGACTAAACCAAGTTGATTAACGTCCCGAGGCAAGGACTTTTATTTAGTGTCGTTCTTCCATTATTATTTATGGACTGATTAGTTAGTTTTTAACTTCAAAATAGAACCTAGTTCGCCTTAAAATATAATTCATAAAAGTACTTGAACTGATAGTAATGGAGAAATACAAATAATAAATCTTTCTTTCCCTTAATCAGTCCTAATTGGGATAATCTGAGATAATCCACAATAGGTCTGTAAATGAGTATATAAGCCAAAAGATTAATGACAAATAAATTTGGAGAATTTATTTGTGCTAGCCATATCAGTATACCTATTGGTAGAACTATCTGTAGATAGTAAGATAAAAGCTTCATAATTAACCTCTATCAGTTATAAATTGTGTAATGTACAATCAGCAGCAATTACAGCAGCGGTCCATGGTATAAATGCAGTTTCTAAAAAAAGAGCGACTGATATCCAGCCGTGATTTGAATAAGCATCTTGAATGCAAGACATTACGGCGCTACCGCTGAGTCCGCCATTTATTTCTTCCATCTGTTCAACAGTTAGTTCTTTCATTTTGAATTCTTAACAAATTATTTATTGAAGAAAAAGTTATTTTTCTTTCTATTTTGTTTGTTGTTAAATAAGTTTAAATCCAGTTGAAAACACCATTTCGGTTATTTGTATTATTTTTATCAATCATTTTTACAAATAATTCTTCCAGAGGAAGAGAAGTTATATCCGATGATTCAATTGAGAATTGCTTTTTGAAATTTTCGATAGTCCCTTGAAATTGATTTTTTCCTTGATGAATAACTACAATTTCGTCACAGATATCTTCAACTGTACCTAACTCATGTGAACTAAAAAAAATTGTACCACCATTCTCTACAAAAGATCGAAACAGTTTTTTCGTTTTATAAGCTGAGATAGGATCTAGTCCCTCTAATGGTTCATCTAATACTAGCAATTTAGGACGGGGCAGAATTGCTGCAGCAAGAGAAATTTTTTTTATCATCCCTTTTGAGTAAGTTTTTATTAGTTCTTTTGCTTGGGCAGTCAATTCAAAGAACTCAAGCAGTTCATTTATTCTATTTTTTGAAATATCTTCGCTCATTTCAAACATTATAGAAACAAATTCAAGGAACTCTTGACCTGTTAAGTATTCAAGGTAAGCAGGTTTTTCTAAGACAAAGCCAATACTTTTCTTATAAGCCCAGTCACCTTTTCTTATTTGTTCTTCAAAGATTTTTACATTACCAAAGTCTGGAAGTAATAATCCAGAAATAATATTAATTGATGTAGTTTTCCCAGCACCATTTACGCCAATAAAACCTGTCAGTTTTCCTTGTTTAACAGTTATATTTAATCTATTTAATGCTGTTATATTTTTTTTATATGTCTTAGTAACATTAATAAATTCTATAGCATTCATAAAAATTTTCCTATTATTATTTCAAAGCGGTTCTCTACTATTTTTTTGTACATCGGTATAATTATCTTAAAATATATTATATCAATGGCTAAAATCAGTAATAAATACCAATAACTGATTCTGTCGATAACTGAGGTAACAATATAATATATTATGCTGCCCAATATGAATAAAAAAACCCCGCTTATAACATCTAGCTCTGTTGTCTTAAGAAAATAAAAAAGTAGAAGAAAATAGACAGCAATAAATAAAATGGATAGAAAAATTAAACCGATAAACGAATTTATTATTTTAATGTTTGTAAAATTGCCATAAATGCATAATATAATAAATGATATGCCAATAGACATAACTAAATATTTCACTGAGACATAAACCAATAAATCATTAAGCGAACTTAAATAGTTAACTAAAAATGATAATGTTAACCCCTTGTTAATAACAGCTAAACTCCATAACGGTATAAATAAAATCATCATAATAAACAATGATTCAGAATTGTCTTTTATCAAAAGCGGATAAAATATAAACAGCATTAATATAAACAGTTCAGTCAGCGACCCTCGAACTATTGCTTTGATATCTATTTTGATAATTTTAATAAACGATTTCATAGGGTTAAGCTGCCCACTTAAGTAAGTTATTATAAATAAAGTCAACAATAAAGTTATTATATATTACATCTGAACTTCCTATCATAACAGGCAAAAGAATGATAAAAAATATTATCAAGGCTATGTTTTTGATACCGTATTTGTATTTGACATAGTCAAAAAGATAGAAAAGAATTGAGATACACAAAGTCGTTGCAAGGTATATAGCAATAAATACAATAATTATTAATATAACTATGAAAGGTGAGTTAATAAATTTATATATCAGATAACAAATAGGGAGTAAGTAGATAACAACACGGTCATGCACTAAAAAACAAAAATAGACCAACTTTATTTGTCCAATAATTGATAATGGATAAATTTTGAGAGTTGCTTTTGATATAACAGTTTGCAAATTAATAACAGAAAAAATATTACTGAGGTCTCCAAATAAAAACATCATCATGATAAATATAATAAGTTGCTTGGTTAACATTGGTTTGGTAAATTTTATAATATTAAATAGAGTTACCAAAAGTATTGTAATTATTAAGGCATAGAAAACATTAACGAAAGTTAATATGCCTTTACCATAGCGTTTTAATAATAATCGATGAAGATATTTTATTTTCTTGTAGTTCATAAGTACAACAACTCTACCGTTCATGAAAATTTTTAATAAACCGCAGGGGCTACTCTTAAAAATAAGAATAACCCCTTATTAAATAAACAAAAAGATAATGATTTATTAATTATGGCATGTTTCAATTGCAGAAGCTATTCCTGCGCCAGCAATTGCTATAGCAGCGCCCCATCCGATAGGACCACTTAGTCCAACTCCTATAAGAGTTAATCCTGTTGCTAGGCATCCCCAAAAACCTCCCCCATTTATCCGTTCCATCTGCTCAACACTTAGTTCTTTCATTTTGAAACTTAGTTAATGACATCAGCTAATCTGATATTTTGAACCGTTTGAATTTTTTAATTATCTATAACCATGAAAGCATTTTGTCATTTTCATTTTTATCTGTGGTTAAATCTATAAATATCTCTTCAAGTGATTGATATGTTTCTTTTGTAACTTCGTTTTTAATTTTGTTTCGTATATCTTTTGTTTCTGATTGAAAAACAATTTTACCTTTGTTTATAATTGCAACTTCATCACAAAAATCTTCAACTTCTGCCAAGGCATGAGAAGTTATTAAGATAGTTGCTCCTTTCTCTTTCATTCTTTTTAAAATATCTTTCATTTTTTTGCGTGAGATCGGATCGACGCTTTCAAATGGTTCGTCTAAGAATATGATACTGGGTTTGTGTAAAATTGCTGCAATAAATGCTACTTTCTTTTGCATGCCTGCTGAGAATTCAAACAAAAATCTATCCTTTTCTTTAAAAATTTCTAAACTTCTTAACAAAGAATTAATGCGATTTTCAGATTGTTCTTTACTAACATTATATAACCGAGCTACAAAATATAAATATTCCCAGCATCTAAGATAATTTAATAAACCAAGGTCTTGTGAAAGAAGTCCAATTTTACCTTTAATCTTTGTATTATCAATATCCATTTCTTCATTAAGCAATATTACACTGCCTCTATCAGCTTTAATGATACCACTTAATAAATTTATTAAGGTCGTTTTACCAGCTCCATTTGGACCTACTAATCCAAAACAAATTTTTTCTCTCACACTTAGACTTAAATTATCAATGGCATAAATACCATTATAGGTTTTATAAAGCTCTTTAATTATAATTACATAATTATTCATAAATTTTCATTTCACTTTTGACTATATCTTTGATTAATGACTCCCTTCTTTTCAAAAATAGTTGGTTATATGTATTCTCAATAAGATATTTATATGTTTTCATTAAAATAACTGCTAATAAAAATAAAATTATTAAAAGAACTAATTTGTTATTGTTAAACATTATGATACAAAAAGCCAATAAGCCTTCGGCAAATGCAAAAGAAAGCATTATATATAGTTGAGATACAATAGGATTAAATTGCCCTATAATACTCATATAATTTACATTGTAAGGGAAGTATAGTGAAATTATTGTACCCCATATTTTTGTATTACAAAATTGATAAATAAGAATCGGGATGGTAATTATTATAGTAATTTCATCTATAGAAATATTAATTAATGTCCATATAATAATTGGAATTGTCAACAAACTCTCTATTACAATAATAGAAAAATTTTTTTGAAAGATAATATCTTTTGCAGATAAAGGACTTAAAAAATAAATAAAAAGTCCTCTGTCTTCATATGCAAATAAATTACACGATAATGGTGCTAAAATCATTGTTGGTATGCTAATCATAATAATATATTTATAAAAAAAATCAATCTGCAATTGGGAAACTAACCATACACTAATAAAACCTAGTAGAAACCAAAGCTGAATCCTATGATTTCTTAGAGCATAGAAAATATCTTTTACTAAGAATGCATTTTTGCTGGGCAATAAAAATAAAAGTCTACAAAATAATTTTTCATTTTCATTAATTCTGTTATTACTTGGAACAAACAAGTTTGAAAAACTATTTTTCTTAATTACTGTTTGTGGATTTTTTTTAAATGTATGCAAATAAATATAGAAAATAACTATAATTTCGATTAAAAGAATAAACCATTCTAATATAGCAATTAGATAATTACCTAAATTTATATTGTTAATTATCTTCACCATTAAAAATGGTGGATAGGGATAAAACAATTTCGTTATATTTTCAATAATATAAAAATCTGTGTTATTGCTTATTAACAATATAAGTAAGAATATATTTGAGAGTATTATTGTAAATAAAAGAAATAGACCCCAAAATATATTTTTCTGAAACTGCGGTTCTACTGTATTGATCAGTCGTTTTAAAAAACTTGCCAGAGTTATCAAAAAAATTAAAAATGTAACTATGCAAACAATAGAAAACAAAATACTAGTTACACTCGTTATACGTAATGTATATAATACAAAGATATAAAAAGGGACAACAAAAATTGTCCCTATATCGAATAACTGAGTAATTATATCTATTATTACAAAATTAAAAGAATTAATTGGATACCTAAAAATATGATTTACATTTAAAGGATGAGATATATTTATGTTCCCTATTGTAGTAAATATTAACCATCCTGTCATTATTAATATATTTGTTATTTCTGAAATTAATAATCTAAAATTTGAATCAGTACTTTTATATAATTGATTAAAAAGTAAATTAAATAAAGAGATTGAGAATAATAGATTTCCTAGTAAAATTAGACTTATTAAAATTCCAGAAATCAAATATCCAGTGTTTCTTCTATACTTAAACAAATATAGGATTGTCTTTACTTTTATTTCTAAAAAAAGACCTATTTGAAGAAATAACACGTTCATAATATTTTATGAACAATAATTTTTTATTAAAAATAAAAAAATATTACTACTAATATTTGCTCTTTATACTCCCTGTTATAAATTACCACGAATTTTAGATGCTAATTTATAATTCAGTAAAAAGATTTTGTTAATAATTAAACACTAATTGATTATAGATATCTTTTACAACCCAATAGTACAATTTTAATTTTCAGGAACCCTTTTTTATATTATTATATTCTATACATACAATTATCATGATTTTTAATTATATAATACCATACTTAATTTACTAATTAACTTTCTTGCCATACTATTTTTACAATAGTCTAATAAAATCAATTTTTATATTCAATATATAATGATAATTATTATACTCCCCGACTTTTTATGTCGGGGAGAAAAATTAAACAATGTATTGTGAATAGCTTTTATTAGCTATCCCCACTTAGGCATAATGCCATAAAGCTTATGCCAGCAACAATACTAACCATACCTGCACCAATTAACCAACCGCCGACAGCAATTCCTGCCAAATATCCACAAGTTGCAGACTCTGTACCACCATATAACAATGCCATTTTATTACCAGTTAAAGTTTTCATTTTACCTCCTCCTTTTCTATTAATAACAACCATTAACATAACCGAACAATACAGCTCCCATTGCAGCTAATGCATTACCACTACCAATTGCTGCACCAAGTATAATACCTGCAACAAAACAACTGGCGTCCTTAGAAACTCCTGCTTTAATTTTCTGCATTTCTTCTAAAGTTAGTTCTTTCATCTTTACCCTCCATTAATTTAGTTACTGATTATTATGTCCCGCGGCTAAGGACCGTTAATTACTGCCGCTAATCCGATATCCCGGGCTATCGGATTTTTTTAATTCTTCTATAATTCGCTCAAACTTTGTCTCTCCTATTATTTTCGATGTAAGTATTCCTTTTTGATTAAAAAAGTAAAGCGTTGGTGTAGCATTGCTTCCAAAATTTTTATTGTATTCTTCTTTGTTAATTACACCAAAAATTACATTTTTATTTTGCAATAGTGATTTATATTCTTTTATTTGCTCACTATCCAAATAATCTTTATCAGCAGTAATAAAATATACTTCTGTGTTGGTTAGCATATTTATGTTTTTATTTAATAAGTCCAACTCATACTTACAGTGAGAACATTCTTTACTAAAATATATAACGATAATTTTGTTGTACCCATTACTTTTCAAAGTGTTAAGTCCATAAAAAGTTTTTAATTTAATTTCAGGCAGTTTACTGCCAACAGGCAATATTTCCGCTTTTGAACCCTCTACTATAACCCAGATTGTTGCAGTAATAAAAATTACAATAAATAATACAGCCGTTAATTCCTTTTTCATTTTTATCTTTCAAATAGTTCTTTTTGATAAGTATTGTTCTTTAAATAATAAACTCCATACAACATTAAGATATTTTTGATAATTGAAACCAGCGGCGAACTTTCAATTATACTACCGAAACATCCGCAGTTATTGTATCCTTTCAATAAGAAAACAATATTAGTAATAATAAAGATTGTAATCATTCCCGAAACTGAGTAATAGATAAAATTATTTTTAACAAAATCAGCTAAGAATACATATGAGATAATAATTTCGAGTAATATCAATAAACCCAGAAATACTTTAGCATACAGAATTTCAAACCCTATTAAATTTGCAAACAACACTGCTGTAGTTTTATAATCTGTTAATTTCATAATAGCTGAAAAAAGAAATACAATTCCTAAAACATATCTTATGATATTTTGCAATTTCATAATGTCTTTAAAAGTATATTAAACGCTATTGTTAAAACTATTATTCCCGCCCAAACTTCCATCACAACAAGTAAAGAGTCTATTTTATTTATTTTACCAGTTCTGTATAATCCGCGATAAATAATATATCCCCAGATTAATTCGAATATATTTATTCTTTCAAGGAATAAATAAGCAGTATCGCTGTAGTTATTTTTATTTAACAGATTTGTAATTGATAAAGGTATCATCGTCAAAACTTCAGCAGTATATTGATCTCTGGGAAGAAATAACAAATAAAAAAATCTGACCGCATCTGCAGCTAACAAAGCTAAAAACGCAAAGGTCGTAATTCTGAAAATTTCGTTAAATGGTATTTCAATATATCTTATCAAAAATGGTAACTGAATAAGGAATGATACAAAAGCTAAGCGTAGCCAGATAAATAATGGGGTTGCCAAATAGCCCCAAAACTGCATTTTTTCTATTAATTTAATTAAATCATCTATTCTATACTCTTCTATCTGGCTACTATACAAATTATAATACACTTCACGAGTTAGAATAAATTTCTGAAAAGCTATAGATATTAAGAGCGTTAATAGAGTAATTAAAATATACAGCTGCCATGTTTCTATAAAGCGTTCCTTTTTGTTGATGCTTGTAAGAAGAACAGCATCATTCATCTTAATACTCCCTCTTTATTGCTGTACATGCTATCTTTTAATTCCCAAATATTTTTGAAAAGCCCATTTTGAGTAATTAATTCTTGGGGACTGCCTTGCTGTACAACACATCCTTCTGACAAAATATAAACATAATCAGACTTCATAATTGAATGAAGATTATGTGTAATTAATAATACAGCGTTTGTTCTGGCATAATTTTTTAGTGTATCAAAAATTAATTTTTCATATTCAACATCAATCCCACTTAAACCCTCGTCTATTATTAATAAATCCGGTTTATTAAGTAATGCTCTTGTAAGAGATATTATTTGCTGCTCTCCACCTGAAAGTTTCTGTCCATCCTCGCCTACAATAGTTGCCAGCCCATAATCAAAGTTTTTATAAAATGAGGATAACCCCAATTCATCGATAAGATTTTCTAATAAAGAATAATCTTTTATTTTTCTACCTAACAAAATATTTTCGGCAATTGAACCATCAAATATTTTAATAGATTGTGGAACAACTCCGATTCTTCCTCTATATTCATACAGATTGATATTTTTTGCTTCGATATCATCAACATATAATCCGCCTTTACTCAGGTTGTATTTTCTTTGAATCAAATTTACAAGGGTAGTTTTACCTGTGCCGCTTTTTCCCCATAGTGCCGTTATACGCCCTTTCTTTATTTCAATATTAATGTTTGTAAATAAGTCCTTCTTTCCATTCCATGAAAATATTCCATCCTTGATAGATAATTTATAATTGAATCTAAATTTTTCTTCTCCCTGTTTATCTTCTTGTTCAACTAATAAAATATCCATCAACCTTGCTGAAGCTATTGATGCTTCCTGAAGAACTATATTAGCATTCACGAAACGATTGACAGCGGGAATTATATTCGCCAGTAATGAATATGCTGCCATCATTTTACCTAATAGTAAGTTACCATTAATAACCAATATTGCCCCGAGTGATAATAAAATAATAATTATCATGCTGCTAAAAATTTCAGCAAATAAAGACAAATTAGCCTGTGTAAAGCCAAGTGATTTAATTTTTTCTTGAAAATTGTTAAATAAAAATTTGTTTGTATTAGCAAAAGTGCTGCTAGTATTAAAACTTATAATTTCATCAATACCCTTAATACTGTTAATATACATCGATTCTACTGACGCATAACTTTTCATTATTTCATATTGTTCTCTTTTTAACTTCCTTATGCTTGTTAGTAATACAATCAAATAAATTGGAATCAGGATAAGAGAAGTTATTGCAAGTTTTGATGAATAATAAAACATTAATGTAAAAGAAGCTATAATTACTAATAAATCTATAATTGTTACACCTACTATTTGTGTTACAGCATTCTGAATTCTTATTGCATCATGTATTCTTGCTGTTATATCGCCCGTTTTTCGAGAATCAAAAAATTTTTTTGGAAGATTAAATAAATGTTCAATAAAATCAGCGTTAATTTTTGTGTTTACATTTTTATTAAGGATAATCAAAAACCTTTGCCGTAAATAACCTGCTATTGATTTTAATGTAACCACTAAGAGTAAAGATAATGAGGCATATAAAATTTTAGTAAAGTCTTTCTGGGGTATGAATTTATCTATTAATAATTGTATAAATATCGCTGTCAGCAAACCGAGAATTGTATAAATTGTGCCAAGAAATAAGGACTGATAAATCCACGAACTTTCTTTTTTTAGATAAGAAAATATCCAATTATACCAATGTGGTACTTCCTGATTGATTAAATTTCTTTCAGGTCTGAGTAAAATAACCGATTTGCTCTTCCAGATTTCAAGAAAATCATTTTTAGATAACCAATATTTTCCCTTTGCGGGGTCTGCAATAAATATTTTGTTGTCTTTTATTTTATAAACTACGACAAAATGATTTAATCTATTTTCAATTACAACATGAGCAATGCATGGCATTTTCTCTTTCATCAAATCTTCATACTCCCCTGTAGCACCGTAAGCATCAAATCCAATTTTTTTAGCGGCGTTTACTAAGTCCAACATAGTTGAACCATTTATTGTAGTATTAGTGAGCTCACGCATTCTGGGAAGAGATGTATTGCCGCCATAATGTTTTAGAATTGTTAATAACGATGCTGGTCCACAATCGATTTGGTCATACTGTCTTAATAGCGGATATTTTTTAGAGCCTTATGCCCTCAAAAAATGTCATTTAATTACCCTCATGTAAAATAACATTTTTTGCTGCTTAAATGTAATATGGGGGGGGGGGGGTAATTGTCAAGAAAAAAGATCTAAATTAAAAAAATTTTTTTTGCGATAACTTTTTTGTCCTTCGTGTGAAATCTTTTTTGCGCTTATTAAATATTCTTGATTTCCGCTTTCATTAATAATTTTTACTCATAATAACTCATCAGTTCTTGTCCCAGAAATTTTAGCACGGCTGTTATTACTCCGAGGTCATCGAGATAACCGATTAGAGAGCTTAAATTACAACGGCAATTCAAAACCAAGACTAAGCTTTACCAACTTAGAAAGTTTATAAGATGTGTATCCATTAAAGTCGCTTGTTTTATATTCGCGATTAACTGGGAGTTGATATTGTATTTCTGCTTTTAACATTTCAGAAAATTTTAACCCTGTCCCTAAGGTAAAAAAAGGAATAATTACATTCTTAATATGGAATTCTCTTATATAATTTTCTTTATTAAAATGAAGACCAAACCCGATTATGAAATAAGTTTTATTGTTAATATTTGTATGAACAAATTCATTTATTTCAAAACCATTATATCTATCTTCATTTGTCCATAAATATCCAGCAACGGTGTTTGACGAAAATATTTCTGATAAATGATAAGTGTAGGATAAATAAAAACTGGTAAGATAAATTCCGGCTTCATCTTTGTGTTTGTATGCAAAAGCACCTGTTCCCTCGGTTTTACTGAAGAATAAAAATGGTTCGATTTTGAATCCGAGAGAATGATTTTGAGAGTAGCAGGCTGTCAAAAAAATAAAAAAAAGCAGAAAATAAGGAGAAGAAAAAAATTTTATTAATATTTTTTTAATCCCAGTGGAAATCTCATAATTTAATTTCATTAATTATAGTATATTTTATAATTCACCTTTAGTTCTTATTCCAAAGGCTAGAAATATTAACTTGAAATCCGCTATACTAATCAATATTTATTTGATAATAGTCATCATAATTTCAAAAATCCCTAATGAATTGTGATACTCTTTTGTCAATATCTTCTGGGTAAGAGTAATTCAAATTCTTTGCTACTTCGCGTGCTAATTGGCGGAATAAATCATTACTAGCAAATAGTGTTTTCCAGCTGTCTTCCAAATTATAATGCCCAAACAAAGAATTTAATTTTTCTAAAACAAAAGTATCTGCCCATTCATTAATAAATTTCCCCATATGCCATACATCTTTTGACCAATTAGACTTAACACCGGCATGCCATTGTATCATGGTTAATAAACTTTCTTTTAAATATGCATCACGAACTTTAGCATGCCATAGCTCATTGCGAAATAATTGTTTTGCTATATAATATGCTTGGTACCAATACATATTAACAGCCCGTAGGTATATCTCATTACCGGGAGGGAAAAGATATTGAGACTTTTTTTGAAAATAGTAGAGTTGTGTAGCTAACCCATCTTTATCAAGAAATACCCGAAATCCACGCTGAAATACAAATGGTAAGGTTTGTGTATTAACCATATTCTCCAACTCGTGTACTGTTTGGAAAAAGAAATCTATATTTTTTCCTTCTTCAAAAAGCGTTGAAATACCAGGTTGATTAAGAAAAGATAAATTGACAAGTGAAATTAATATATTCCCAATATTACTAAGCCACTCATTTTTTTGAATATATTGTTTGATATTCATAGCATATATCATAAAATCAATATCAGACCATTCATCAGCAGGAAAAATATCTCTTGCTTGAGAGCCAAAAATAATAACTGCTCTAATATCATTTTGCGATTCAGCCCATTGTAAGAAATTATTTTTCAACTTGGATAAAATATTTGCAGAGGTCTCCATTTTAACAGCTCCAATAAAATTTCCAATTTAATACTGATAGCATTAATTCATGAATATAATCTTTGTTCAATATATTTTGCTAAAGTTGATATGTTTTGAAATAAAGCTAAACTAAAATCCTCATCCTTAATTACAATATTAAAATTTTCTTCTATGGCAGCAGCTAATGTAATTGTACCAACAGAATCTAATCCTAAAAAGTATAATGAATCATTTTCATTAATGTCTTCTAACGCAATTTTAAGACCTACCTTTTGAATAATAATTCTTTTTATTTCACAAACAATTTCATCATAATTCATATATATTCATGAAAAATAATTAATTACAGTATTAAGTAACTTTTTTTTCCCCTTTTCACTAATTACTTCAGTGGCTGGTATGGAAAACTTAGATTCGAGATGCTCTATTTTCCTACATATTTCTGATTCTGTCAGTTTTCTATAGGAAAAACCCTTATATCCAGAGAACTTAGTTTCATTAGTATGATCACTAAAAACAAGTAATATTGTCTTTGCCTTTCCCAAGATTTCCAAAGCGCTGATACAATCTGAAATAAAGGGATCACTGTCATAATAATTTACACATAAAATATATGCATCTGGATTAGTACTAAATAACATTGCAATTGAAGTTAAAGTATAAGTAGGGGAATAAGTCTCTATTTCGTATGGGATTATACCAGATTGACCCGCTAAAATAATAATATCATATTTTTGAGCATCCAAAAGAAATAATACACCTCGAAGTACTGCTGAATATGAATCGATAGGTAAATTTACACTATTTCCATAACCCATTGGGAAGGTAAAATTTACTCCGAACAATTCAGATTGATGTTCTGTAGAAATTGTAGCTACTTTATATCCGGCTTTTGTCATCTCTTCATATAAGGTTAACTGTGTAGTAAATTTCCCTTGATTAGAGCTAGTACCAAATATCCCTATCTTAGGCGTACTATG
Source organism: Melioribacteraceae bacterium 4301-Me (assembly GCA_041538185.1). NCBI lineage: Bacteria > Pseudomonadati > Ignavibacteriota > Ignavibacteria > Ignavibacteriales > Melioribacteraceae > Pyranulibacter > Pyranulibacter aquaticus. Next base: position 276,088 of record JBGORM010000002.1, read on the forward strand.
AGGTTTATTAAATATACCTTTTAATAAACCAATGTTTTTTAGCAAATCTGGATCAATAGACGGATACCAGAGAACTAAGTTCTTTTTCACTGATAATTCATATAATTCCTTGTAAGGTTCCTTATGTATCTGAGAAAGACTATAAATATTTTTTCCCATATTTAATGACTTGAGCGCTACTTCTTTCAATACATCTTTTTTTCTTATACGACTCACTTCATCCAAATATCCAAATATGCAAGTGTCAAATTGATTAGAATATAAGTCCATTTTATTAATAGATTCTATAATAATCCCAGTAGGTTCGATGCCGATAGCATCACCTGAATCTCTCCCAATAAGCAACTTTGCAGGTTCATCAAAAACCCCAACAATATCAAATGGAAGAAGTCTTCTAAATCTTATTAATGAATGCATTTCTTTATTAAACGGATATATTATTGCTTTTTTTATCCAACTAAAATTTTGTTGTTTTATTATATCACCCAATTCTACACTAATTTCATCACTTGAATTATTTTTATAAGTTTCAACTAGCTCGGGAGCGTCTATTTCAGAGTTTGAAGCTAAAATTTCCTTTATTTGTTTTATTCCTATACTTGGAAATGCCTGCATAATGAGAGCAATAATACCTGAAATATGTGGTGCTGCAAAACTACTTCCGGAAACAAACATACTCTTATTATTCAACCACGCAACCCTTTGATGATCTCCTCGTGCAATTATTATGTTCGAACTATCATTATTAAAAAAATAACCATATTTCTTATGAATTTTTCCAGCTTTTACACTTAAAACATTATCAAAACACGATGGATACGAGATTAAACCCTCTGGATTTTCAGCAGTAACTATTACAATATTTCTTTCATATGCTTTGTTACATAATTGTTGAAGCTCACTATAATCACGTTGTTGAGTCATACCCAAACTTAAATTGATGATATTCACCTTTTCTTCTATTGCAAAATCTATTGCTTTTAGTAAAAGCTCGTAAGATGAATTAAGTTCTTTATCAAATATTTTAATAATTAGCAGTTCTACTTCAGGGGCATTTTTTATTATTATTCCAGCGCAGGCTGTTCCATGTCCAATAAAATCCTTACAAATATCATCATCGTTCATACTGTATGCTGAACTAATTGTATAGTCTTTCATTTTATAAATATTTCTATTTAGCACGGGATTACTTTTATCAATGCCTGAATCAATAACCGCTATTTTAATATTAACGCCTGTAAGTTTTTCAAAATTAAGTTTAAGTTGATTAGAGGTAGTCATACTTATTCTTCCACCAATCATTCCATTCTTTTGTCGTTGAATAATTTAAGCCAGTTGCTCGCTGCAAATATTTAATAATATTTTCGTTCTCTTCTTTTGTATTTAACCACATTGAAGATACTGCATAATATATCTTTAATTCATTAATTCTATTTTTTATTTGATCAATTTCGAATTGACTTAAAAAATCCGGATGTTTAAAGGTGTTAAAATTAGAATAGAACGTTTCTTCCGGTATTTCTCTTGGTAAATTATAAATTATTCTCTTGAGCATATCTAAATAAAGCAATTTATCGCCGAACTTATCTATCATCATAATCCATTTATCCATCGCCTCAATGTTCTTAACTACATCAAATTTATCTACAAGTTCCTTGCTTATTCTTCTTGTAGTTTTATAAATAAATTTTATATCATTCCTGGTGAATTGCAAAGGGTAGGTAGCCAATGAGTCAATTTTTTCTTTAGCAGAATCTTCAAAATATAAATATGATCTTTTTACATGGTTAAAAAACATTCTTGAAAAATTAACGAAAAGTAGATAGTCCTCTTCTTTAGTTCCTTCAATATATATATCAGTAAGACGAATTAGTGAATTTAAAATCGATTTAGTATTCATAATGTAAAGTGGAAAAGGAAAATCCGGCAGTACGTTACATTTGATATAATAATCTTCGTACTCATCATTTTTTTCAAATTTCTGGATAACATCGGTACCTTCCCCATGTACTTTTGCAGTATAATATATATCCACCTGATCTCTTCCGAAATATTCATCAAGGTAATGTGCTAAACAATACTCGTATATTGGTTCCTGAATAGTTGAATATGGCAATTGTGACTTATCAATATACTTTCTTATTAAATGACCCGTACCATAAAAAACAATGGCTTTATAATCTTTATTATTATCAAGATTTCGAATTATGTTTTTACTAACAAGTTTATCCCTTTCTTTCGCAAACCATAGAAATAATTCTTTTCGATATTTTTCAGCTCCCATTTTATACATAGTCGAGAAATTAATGAATGAAGGAAGGGTTTCAACCCCTTTAATAATCAAAGAAATATTTTGAGCCGTGTTTTTATTTAAGTTATCAATTCTTTTTTTTATGTCTCTTAATTCAAATAAGAATTCAAAATTATCTGCGGAAAATCTGTCCCAGCCGCCGAATTTTGTCACTTCATCTATTTGTTCAGTTAAATAATTATCAAAGTTACCATTATCTATTACTTGATTAGCCAGCAAAAGTGAAAGCGAATCTTTCTCTAAAAAAAGAAATAATTTGTTAGTAATAGCTTGAGTATTAGGATTTTTCTCTAAGCTATCAATCCATGAATTTAAAATATCGCTTACGATGCTTTTGAAATAACCATGTCCATGAATTGCATCACCAAGCATTACAATTCTTTTAGACTTTAGAGACTCAAAAATAAAATTATTTAATGAATCGATGTCAATGGTCTTAATAATTCGCGGTTGCTCTATTTGAGCATTACATGAGTTTATACTCAAATAAAGTAGTAGTAATAATAATTTCAATAGGGGTTTCATAATCTTTTTCCCTTACTTAAAATATTGAAAATTTCAGGTCTTTCATCCATCAGTTTACTAAGCATATATGCAGATGCTTCAAATAATTTCTTTGCAAGATTACAATATCTTGAAGGTTCTTTACTGTTCAATCCATCTAATGTTAAATAGCGAGCTATGCAAGAAACTGAACAAGAATTTCTGACCCAACAATCAGAGCATTTATCAATAACCTTTGCCCATAAGTTTCCAAACTCTTCGAGTTTATCATAATCGATTTCAGTATAAATAGTACCAATTTTATATTGTTCGAAACCAACAAATCCTTGACAGATATATACACTACCATCTGGAGTAATACTTATAGTTCTACCAGCTCCACAGACACAATGGTAGGGCGCAATACTTTTAGAAAGTATACTTTTAATTTGTCCTTCAGTAAGACTAATCCAACAAGAATAACCTTTATTGATGAGATTGTTCGCTATTTCTTGATTTATCTCATCCAGTTCTTTCATGAAACTTTCAAAATCGTCTTTACTCATTACGTAATCGGAAGAATCGAGGAAGGCGCTTTCACCCGTAATATTAGCAATTACTCTTTTAGCTCCTAAATTCCACAAATGTCTAACAGCATTTTTATATTGTTTACCTTTACTAATTGAAGCTTGTATCATTGGTGATTCTTGGTTAAACTTCAGAAATATTTGTAACCCCTTTTTAGTATCGTCATAACTTCCTTTTCCATTGGGATAAATTCTTGAAGCATTGTGCATTTCATTTGTTCCATCAATACTAAATCTAACAGAGATATTTTTATTTTCAGCAAACCATTTTGCTTTATACTCATCCATTAGAATTCCATTTGTATTTAAAATAAAGTCTACTGGTATTGGTGACTTTTTCATACTATATTCAACTGATTGCTTTAATACTTCAAAATTCATAAGAGGTTCTCCGCCCATAAATATTATGGTAACTTTTTCTAAATTATCTTGTAAGTTATCAAAAAAATATTCTAATGCTTTTCGGGATACTTCTACAGTCATAAATTTATTTTGGGGATTTTTTCCAAATCTACCATATTCTGCTGAACAATACCTGCATCTTAAGTTACAATCTTGACATATTACTAAATACAAACCATTAAAACCATGTTTACCCAATATTTCTTCCTTCTTAAAAAAATTTGGAGTGGGAGGTGGAACTCTTGGAGGAATATTATTTCGGGATATAATCTTATTCTTTTTGAGTTCTTTAAATGTCTCATTAATCTCTTTCACGCTGAATTTCCCATAATTATTCTTTTTGAGATTATAATAATCAGCAGGCATCTGACATAGCATTAAATAGGTTAATTCTGAAATCTCTGCTAATAGTCTTGTATTAATACCATACAGAAAATATTTCTCTTTATATTGAAAAAAATGGTAATTATTATTTAAATAAAACATTTATCTTTTATTCCTAACTATTTTCAGAAGAATCATAATGATTTTTTGGAAGATAAATGCTGTTTTGCTAAGCTCAACAGCATTTATCTTAAATACATAATTTCTACACTTATAAAATTATGTCCATGATTGTAATTCAGTACATTGATAACCTTCTGGCATTACCATTGCACCATCTGCACACATTACCGAATTACATCCACCTTCAACACCTACGGTGCCTGAGCACCAACGAGTAATTACACCTTCACTTCTACTGCAAGAATAATATGGACCACAATCCGGTACAACTGTAACACCATCATTACAACCACCATTTATGGCAGTAGTAGAATTACTCCCACAAAGGTTAGTCTTAGTAGCATCTGGAACTGCAGACCAATAACCGCCTGGGGCACCAGCTGTATTAAAGCACGATAAGAAACATGAGCTTTCATACAAGTAGACCTTATCGTTTGCTTCATAATTTAGTGGTTTGATAGGTTTTTTTAGAGGTTTCATAAATCCTCCTTGATTAAGTTTAATAATTGATTGGTTTATTTCTCAGCAAATAGAGGAAAACAATCATCACTGTATTAATTAATTTTTATATGCTGGATTTATCCAGAAACTTTTCAATTGCATACTCGATAAGTTTTTTAGTCTCCTTGATTATCTTACAATTAGCAACCATACCTTTTTTTAAGTTGAAAGATGCATTTCCCTTTTTAATTTCATTTATATCTATTAAATCAACATATACCGTATATTTAGTTTCTTGGCTCTCAGGAGAAGATATTACTTTCTCTACACAACCACTGAAAATCTTATATTTCATATAAGGAAAGGCATTAAAGTATACTTTTACTTTTTGACCCTCCTTCACATAAGGGATATCTTTATCAGAAATTATTAGCTTTAATCTCCAACCCTTCCTAATATCTACCACTTCAAATAATATTTGTCCTTCTGAAAAAAAGCTGCCCAATATTTTTCTACGATCAGATAAAAAAACCACACCTGCAGAGGGAGCTAACACTACGCTTCTTTTTATATTTTCTTCCAATAACTTCTTGTTTGCTAATAATTTTTCTATTTCCTTTTCAAGGACACTAAGATCATATTTACTGAGCTCTATTCTAGACTTTTGCTCTTCAATTTGTTTTAAAAATAATTCTGCTTTTTTTACCGATAAGAACTTAAATTGGGTCTCAAAAGGAATAATGCCATTTGAAATCAATCCATCAATTTTTTTAAGTAACGTATCTTCGTGAACCTCAAGCTTTTTACTTGTGAGTTCTATCTTTCCCAATTCTTGTTTTGTTTGTAGCTCTCTGTAAGATAATAATAAATCATATTTTACTTTTTCTGCAAGCTCTTTTTTTATAAATAAATCTTTTTCTACTTTTTTTAGTTCTATTAAATTTACAGTATTATTAAAAATTACCAATGTATCATTCTCCTTTACATAAGAACCATCTTCAACAAAGATATTACTAACAATTCCATTAACCTGGGATTTAATTATAAATTCAGATTTTGGCAAAACAATACCGGAACTTTCTATAGTGTCGTCAACAACTATTATAAATGAAAAAATTATTAGCACTATTACCAATGTTCCAACAATTAGAATGAAAATTCTAATAAAATTACGAACAAACACGAAATGTAATTTAGAAATAATTATGCTTTCGTCTTTTTCATAAGACATGTTCAGTTCTGTTACTTATTTTTATGTATGAATCATTATTTGATATTTCTACAATGTTTCCTTTTTCTATAAAAAGTAGGCGATCCGCTTTATGTAATAAAGAATTTCGATGTGTAACAAAAACGAAAGTTTTGTCCCTTACAATTTTATCAAGAGCATCAAATATGAAGTCCTCGGATTGTTCATCAATTGCATTAGTTGCCTCATCCATAATTATTATGGGAGCATTCTTCATAATAATTCTTGCTAAAACAATTCTTTGCTTCTGTCCTTGTGATAATAGTGCCCCTCTTTCTCCTATTAAAGTATTATAACCACTTGGTAATTTTTTTACAAATTCATCAACATAAGCAATTTTTACCGCTCTCTGAAACATTATTTCGTCATTGTATTCATCAAAACATGTTATGTTTTCTTTTATAGTTCCATAAAAAATAAAAGGGTCTTGAAGAAAGAAACTTATGTTTTTTCTAAGCGATTTTAATTCAATATCTTTAATATCATTCTGATCAATAAAAACGGTTCCTTCTATCGGATCATAAAATCTTCCCATTATATAAAGTAGTGTACTTTTTCCTGCACCACTAGGCCCGGTAATTCCTATTTTAGTACCTGGTACAATAGACAGATTAACTTTATTAAGAATCACTTGGTCGTTATTGGGATATTTAAATACCACATCACTAAGTATAATTTCACCTTTAACTTTGTTTAATATAATTGGCTTCTCTCGTTCTTTAATAAAAGATTGATTTTCATAAACCTCAAAAAATCTATTTATATGAATAAGAGTGACTTGTATTCCCTGAGACATAACAATAATGTCTTTAAGGGGAGTGTAGAAAAAGCCTACATAACTTGAAAATGCCATAAAGGTGCCTATACTCATTGTTCCATTTATAACATTTGTCCACCCTACATAAGAGTAAACTAATGTAGAAATTGCTCTGATAATTCCTAAAACAAAACTTGAGGATTGCTGAACTATATTCAATTTTAATCTAAGTTTTATAGACTCCCGAATAAGATTTTTGAGTTTTTGAAAAATTTTATCCTCGATACCTAATGATTGAACTGACTTTATTCCATAAATAGATTCATAGTTTTTTGCATTAATATCAGCATCTTTTTCAGCTAATTTTTTCGATAGCGCTTTTACTTTCTTATTCACAAAATAAAATCCGAATACATCGAAGGGTAAAGCTATTATACTGAGTAGTGTCAATTGCCAATTAATTAATAGAAGAATAAGAGGGAAAATTAACAATTGACAAATATTTATAAATAAACCATTTATTAGTCCAATAATACCAGTGAGAGAAGCTTGAGTGTCAGCTTGTCTCGATAAGATTTCTCCGGTTTCGTGATTGCTAAAAAAATCAAAAGAAAGAGATTGAAGATGACGATAAAACTTTAATCTAAAATCAACACCCATTTCAATCCCTATTCCTATACTAAAATATTCTTTAGCTATTTTGATCAATGAATTAAATACAGTAAATATTAAAGATAGCACTAGCACAATCTCCAACAACGAAATGTTTTGAGTAGGGATAACATCATCGAAGATAACTTTACTAAACAAAGGAAGCGGTAAAGATAGGAATGTTATAAAAAGACTAGAAATTAAATTTTCAGTAATATACTTTTTATAAGGTCTAAGAAGTTTAAAAAATTTAATAAATTGTTGCATAATATAACTTAAAAATTATAGTTACCTCAAACTATAATTATCACATCTTTTAGTGTAAAAATATGGGGGGGGGGGGGTAAAAAAGTCAAGAAAAATTTTTTAATAAGTCTAGATTTTTTTTATTTATTTCACATCTGTCCAATATATTTTTTATTTCGTCCCTAAATGGACTTAATCTATTTTCTTTGTTCTTTATCCTAAAAATATTTTGTCCTGAGGGGACAATAAAGCTTTGATTATGCATAAACCAATGTAATCCCTTTAGGAATTATATAGTTATAGAACAAATAAATATCATACTGAAGTTAAAAGTCCCGTAGGGACGAGATAGGGATTGATTTACAAGACAAGTAGAATAGTCCAAAATCATGAAGTTTTCTAAATTTATTTGGTAATTCATCCCTTCGGGATTTGATTTCAAAATTATTTTGGACAGCACTGATTTATTTCATCAAGACTAATTTACGAAAAGGTTTATCACAAAATATATATTGTAAAGAGTTATTCAACTAATCATAATACGGTATCAGTTCACTCCCCATAAATTTTAATACTGCTGTTATCACTCCCAAATCATCAAGATAACCAACGAGCGGTGCTAAATCAGGGATAGCATCAATTGGACTTATAAAATAGATTAATGCACCAATAACAATTGATTTTCTGTACCAAGGAACTTCCGGGTCAGTCATGTATTTGTATAATGCCTTAATATCTTTGGCAAAGGAAATTTTTTTGCCGACTTTTTCTAATTTTACCCAAAGTTTTTCTTCTATTTCTTTTGATTTTTCCTCTACCAATTCGGGGGAATCATATTCTGTTTGAAAATCTTCTAACATTGCATTTTTAGTGATGTCGTTCATTATTTACCTCATTTAATTTTATGTTGCTCGAACCAATCAAAAATTGTTTTCCACCAAAGTAAAGCATTTTGGGGTTTAACTACAAAATGAAATTCATCAGGAAAATAAAGAAATTTACTTTCAATTCCTTTTCTTTGAAGGGAGGTGAACAATTCCATTGCTTGACCTTCAGCAACTCTAAAGTCGTTTGCACCATGTACTATTAGCATAGGTGTCTTAAAATTTTTTACATACATGTGCGGTGAAAATTTTTGATAGAGTGCCCTGTTAGTCCATGGTGTTCCTTTAAATTCCCATTCAGGAAACCATAGTTCTTCTGTTGTTCCATACATACTTTCTAAGTTAAATACACCATCGTGACAAACGAGGGCATTAAAGCGGTCAGTATGCCCTTCAATCCAATTTATCATATATCCGCCGTAAGAAGCTCCAGCTGCAAATGTATTTTTAGAATCAATGAACTTGTAATTTTTCAATGCATAGTCAAATGATTTCATTAAGTCAATATATGGTTTACCGCCCCAATCGCCAGAAATTTCATCCTTAAACTTTTCACCGTAGCCGGTACTTCCTCTTGGGTTTGGTGCAACAACCACATAACCTTTTGCAGCAAATAATTGAAGATTCCATCGATAATGAAAATCGTCTGACCAGTGTCCCTGTGGACCACCGTGAATTAAAAATATCATCGGATATTTCTTCTTTGAATCAAAGAAAGGAGGTTTGATTAAAATTGATTGAACTTTTGCGCCGCCAGCACCTTCGCACCAGAATGTTTCTGCATCATTAAATTTTATTTGTGAAAGCAAATCATTATTTAATTTTGTTATCTGCTCAATCCCTCCACCATTTGTTTTAAGTGCAAAAATTTCAGAAGGCATTGTTGTTTTTTGTCTCTTAAAAAATATTACTTCGCCATTTTGTGAAATTATCATATCTTCATTTACACCATCCTTAACGAATGTTAGCAAATCGCCAGTTTCAACATTTATTCTGTAAATAGAATTATAAATTTGATTTGCTGCATTGAAATAAATGTATTTACTATCGGGCGACCACAAAATTTGTCCAACCGATAAATCAATTTTTTCTGTTAAATTTCTTAAAGTGCCTGTTGTTCTGTTATACAAAATTATATCCTGCTTATCAGCTTCAAATCCAGCACGAGCCATTGAACGAAATGCAATATATTTACCATCAGGAGAATATACAGGCTGATTATCATTTCCTAAACTTTTTGAAATTTTTTTGTAAGGTGCTGGTTTACCACTTTTAATATCAGAAATATTTACTATGAAAATATCATTATTTGTGCTTGTTGCAACTACTTTATCTGTATTCATCACAAATGCAATTTCTTTTCCATCAGGAGAAAAGGTGTAATCCTGACTGCTTCCTAAATCAATCGGCGGAACATCAAATTTTGTATTTAATATCAAATCATAATATTCTTTCTTTTCGATGTCATATAAAAATAAATGACTTCTTTTTTCATCACGCCATCTGTTCCATGCACGAAACATAAGTTCTGTAATTATCTTGGCTTTAACTTTACTTTCTTCTTTAGCTTTGTCTTTCTCTTCATTACATTTTTGATCATTGCAATCAGGATATACTTCTGAAACAAACAAAATTTTCTTCCCATCCTTTGACCAAACTAATCCAGAAGCACCAGTATAAAGATTTGTAAGCTGAATATCATTTTTCCCATTTAAATCACAAAGCCAGATATTACTTTTATATTCATATGCTATTGATTTTCCGTCAGGAGAAAATTTTGGATTGCTTTCGTTTTCTTCGGAAGTTTTAAGTGGTCTTAAATTTTTGCCGTCAGAATCTATCAACCATATATCAGAATTGCCTTTATTTTTTTCGATGTCGTAAGTTGTAACAGAAAAAGCAATTGTTTTGCCATCGGGAGACAAATCAAAACTTCCAATTCTTTTCATTGCCCAGAGGTCTTTGGGTGTCATTGCTCTCTTTTGTTGAGCAAAGATGTTGAATGAAAGTAAACTGATGGAAAATAATATTAAGATATGTTTCATATCGTATTTCCTGGGATTGAATTGTAAAAATTTTTTCAGTTACAATTTAGTGATATCAAATTATATATTAAAGTTGAGAAAATAAATCTGTTTTTGACTGCTCTTTTGAGTCCTTCCTTGTTAAACGGGTTGGAGATACTTAAGAAATAGAACACGGATAACACAGATTACACGGATATTCACGGACATAGTGATTGTAAAATTACTTTGATTAAAATTGTGAGATAAGAGTTGAGTTATGCATAAAATCGTATATACGGCAGACTTTTTATAATAATAATCTTAAATAGGTAAGAAATCGCATAGTTAAACATATTAGTTTCCTTGCTTACCCATGTCAATTTTGATAATTTTCTATTCATTTTTGAACAAAAAAGTGTTTTAATCGATATGAAATACCCATTTGAAGAAATCGAAAAAAAATGGCAAAACTATTGGGAAGAAAAGAAAGTATATAAAACTAACCTTCTTGATTCATCAAATAAACTTTATTGTCTTGTAATGCTTCCTTATCCTTCTGCAGCAAAAATGCATATTGGGCATTGGTATAATTATGGACCTACAGATTCTTGGGCAAGATTCAAAAAGTTAAATGGATATAACGTTTTTGAACCAATGGGATACGATGCATTCGGCTTGCCAGCGGAAAATTATGCAATCAAAACTGGAATTCATCCTCAAGATAGTACATTAAAAAATATAGCAGACATTCGAGAAATGTTAAAACGAATGGGAGGAATGTACGATTGGGATGCCGAGCTAATGACTTGCGTTCCCGAATATTATAAATGGAATCAATGGCTGTTTCTTCAACTCTATAAAAGAGGATTAGCATACAGAAAAAATGCACCTGTAAATTGGTGCCCTAATGATCAAACTGTGTTAGCTAGGGAACAAGTTTTAAGCGATGGTACTTGCGAACGATGTGGAACAGTAGTAATTCAAAAGAACCTTACCCAATGGTTTTTTAAAATAACTGATTATGCTGAGGAACTTCTTGAATATCTTGATAAAATTGATTGGCCGGAGAAAACTAAAGTAATGCAGCAAAATTGGATAGGCAAAAGTATTGGTGCAGAAGTTAAATTTAAAGTTGATGGCAGTGACGATGTAATTTATATTTTTACCACACGTCCAGATACACTTTTCGGTGCCACTTACATGGTACTTGCACCTGAACATCCTTTAGTGGAAAAAATTACAACAGATGAACACAGAAAAGAGGTTGAGGAATACGTAGAATCAATAAAGACCATGACAGAAATTGACAGAACCTCGACAGTAAAAGAAAAAACTGGCGTACCAACTGGTGCATTTGCAGTTAATCCAGTTAATGGGAAAAAAATCCCAATATGGATTGCAGATTATGTTTTAATGACTTATGGCACTGGTGCTATTATGGCAGTACCAGGAGAAGATGAACGCGATTGGGAATTTGCAGTTAAATTCAATCTGCCGATTATTCGGACGGTTAAACCGCCGGAAAATTTTGAAGGCGGCGCTTATACGGGTGATGGTCCAGCTATCAACAGTGATTTCCTCGACGGTCTTTATGTTGAAGATGCCAAAAAGAAAATTATCAGCTGGCTCGAAGAAAAGGGTATAGGAAAGAAAACAGTTAACTATAGATTAAGAGATTGGCTTATTTCTCGTCAACGTTATTGGGGAACGCCTATTCCAATTATTTATTGTGAAAACTGCGGCGAAGTACCAGTCCCAGAAGATCAACTTCCAGTAATTTTACCTTATGAAGTTGACTTTAAACCAGAGGGAGGTTCACCTTTGGCTTCGAAAGAAGATTTTGTAAATACTACTTGCCCTAAATGCGGTGCAAAAGCAAAACGCGATGTAGATACTATGGACACTTTTGTTGATTCATCGTGGTATTTTTTACGCTACTTAAACCCTAATTTTAATGATGGCATGTTTGATGTTGATTTAGCTAATAAATGGACGCCTGTTGATGTTTACGTTGGCGGCGCTGAACATGCAGTTATGCATTTATTGTATGCAAGGTTTATCTATAAATTTTTAAGAGATATAGGATTGGTAAAAGGCGATGAACCTTTTCTTAGATTGATTCATCAAGGAACAATTACTAACATGGGCGCAAAAATGTCTAAGTCGAAAGGAAATGTAGTAGACCCCAACGACTTTTTAGTTCAATATGGTTCAGACGTTTTTAGAATGTACCTGATGTTTATGGGTCCATACGAATTGGGAGGTGATTGGAGCGACCAAGGAATTGTTGGGGTAGATAGATTTGTCCAGCGCATCTATTCACTCTTTGAACAGAAAAAAAATATTGCAGCAGAAAATCCTGCTAAAGAAGAGTATAATTTATTCTCTCTTAACGAAGCAGAAAAAAATATTTACCGGAAAGTAAATCAAACATTAAAAAAGTTTGAAACAGAAATTGAAAACTTCAGATTCAACACTGCAGTGGCCGCTTTGATGGAGTTGCTTAATGAGTTCAAAAATATTGATTTGTGTTCGAAAGAAATTCAGACTTATGCTTTAGAAAGATTTGCTTTAATGATTTCTCCTTTAGCACCTCATTTGGGAGAAGAATGCTGGCAGCTTATCGGTAAAGAAAAATCAATATTTGAAAATCCTCAATGGTTTAAGGCAGATGAAGATGCTTTGACTGTTGAAAGCGTAACATTAGCGATCCAGATTAATGGTAAATTGAGAGCAAAACTTGAAATGCCAGTTGACCTTAGCGAATCTGAGGTTAAAAAGATTGTTTTTAATGATAAGAAAGTAAAATCCTACGTCGATGGAAAACAAATAATAAAAGAAATTTATGTGCCAAATAAAATTTATAATATTGTGGTGAAGTAATTTTAAAATGAACGAAGCGTTAGTACAATGGACTTTGTTAAATAATTTTGATTATCTAGGGAAGAGCCTAAAATTTAATATTAAAAAGAGGATAGCTCAAGAAATTACAACAGATTATGGCAGAATATATTTCATTTTAGAAAATAATGATGGCATTTATTTAATTGTTGAGTTAGAGACTGAAATTAATTCAAAGACAAAATTTGAATACTGTATCAATCAGTTAAAAAACTATAAAAACGTATGGTTTAATGATAGAACAGAGTATTGTGTATTATATGCAGATGAAACATCTGAAAAATATTCTGAATTGATAAATCAATTTGCCAGAGATAATGGAATTATTCCTAGAACATACAATCTTAATTTTGTTCAAAAACTTTACCCAAAAACAATTGATCGTCTAAGTTTGAGTTACGGTCTCGCACTACCTAAGCCAAAGAATTATACAATTTGTTATTTGAGATGGATGAATAAAATAATGAAGACATTTTTTGATAATGGTAAAGACTTTTTGACATTTAAAAAAATTTATTCACCATTTCAAAATGTTAAACAATCTAAAACAAATTTTAATTGTTATTTAAGATTAGTACAAGACTTCGAGCTGGTGAATGTCATAGATAATTTATATTATATTTCTGAGTATGGAAAAGAATATATAAATAATTTTAATCCGTTCATATTTACTACATCAATTCCTTCGTCAGTAGATTTATCTAATGAACAAAAAAGATTATTATTAAAAATCCTTACAAATGGAAATTGGACAGCGCATAAAGTTAATATTTATTGGTTCTTAAGGTTTATTGAAATTACTAATGGTACATGGCTGCCTAAGACAACATTTATTGATAATGAAAAGTTAGAATTAGTTAATGGTTTATTTGGTGTGAATTACAAGCAAAGAACAATGAGTGAATTTTTAAAATTTGCTGGCAATTGGTGTGCAGAATTAGGCTTGATAGAAATTGTTAAAGATACAGTAAATTATGATAAAGTATATTTAACACCGTTAGGTGTAGAAATTAATAATATATTTAGTTTAGACCTTCAAATAAAAAAGACCAGACTCAATCTCAGCTTTAAATATTTATAGTATGTCAATAAAATAAGTTTATAGATAATTTACAAACACACGGAAAATCATTATGCTCGATATCAAATTTATTCGCGAAAATCCTGATTTAGTTAGACAGGGACTGCTAAACAAAAATGCTTCGGATGTAGTAAATGATATTCTTGAACTTGACGAAAAAAGGAGAAACTTGATTGCAAAAAGTGATGAGTTGAAAGCACTTCGAAATAAGGTTTCTTCTCAAATTCCTCAAATGAAAAAACGAGGAGAAGATACAACTGCAGTATTCGAAGAAATGAAGAAAGTTGGTGATGAAATTTCTGAACTCGATAAACAATTAAAAGACGTCGAAGAAAAATTAGAAGAAATTTTGAGGTTGACACCCAATCTCGCACACTCAACCGTTCCTGTTGGAAAAAACGCAGAATATAATGTTGAAGTGCGTAGATGGATTCCGGAAGATTTTTCTTTCGAATATGATTTTAAGATTCTTGACCATATAGAGCTTGGAAAGAAACTTGACATACTTGATTTTGAAAGGGGCACAAAAATTTCAGGCTCTGGGTTTCCACTTTATAAAGGAAAAGGTGCAACCCTTGAACGTGCCCTTATAAATTTTATGCTGGATTATCATTTACAACATCACGGTTATTCCGAAATATTGCCACCAATTCTTGTTAATCGTGAATCAATGAAAGGAACGGGACAAATTCCCAAACTTGAAGAAGATATGTATTTTATTGAAAAAGATGGACTCTATCCAATTCCTACTGCAGAAGTTCCTATTACAAATATTCATCGTGATGAAATTCTCCAGGAAAAAGATTTAACAATAAAATATGTTGGATATTCACCTTGTTTCAGAAGAGAAGCTGGTTCGTATGGAAAAGAATCAAAAGGTTTTTTGAGAGTTCATCAGTTTAACAAAGTTGAAATGGTAAAATTTGCTAAACCGGAAAACTCATACGACGAGCTTGAAAGTCTGGTAAACGATGCAGAAGATATTTTAAAGTCGTTAAAGATTCCTTATAGAGTTATATTGCTTTGTACAGGCGATTTAAGTTTTTCTGCCGCAAAATGTTACGATATAGAAACTTGGTCTCCTGCAGAAAATAAATGGCTTGAAGCTTCTTCATGCAGCAACTTTGAGGCCTTCCAAGCTCGTCGTGCTAATATTAGGTTCAGAAGAGAAGAAACTAAAAAAGTCGAATATGTTCATACATTAAATGGGAGTGGACTTGCAACAAGCAGATTAATGGTTTCTCTACTAGAAAATTACCAAACACCAGAAGGTAAAGTTATTGTCCCTAAGGCTCTTCATAACTATACGGGTTTTGAAATAATAGGCTAATTATTTTATTCTTTACTTCTTATTGAATTTTTTGGCTTTGATAAGTGTTTTCTTTTGCTTTTTCTCTACAACTTTAATTTTTTTAAAGAGTTATATTTGCTGTTGTTAATTTAGATATTAAGTCGACTATTAATTCTTAAAATCAAATTGGATTCGAACTTGCTGGGTAATCTTATTCATCTTAAAAAATATTTTGCTCGGTACAAAAAAAATCTTATCTGGGGATTTATTTTTATCATTCTTTCCAATATAGGTCAAGTTTATGTTCCCATTTTGCTTAAAGATAGTATTGATGCACTTCAAAAAAATCTTAGAGAAGAGATACTAATAAAATATGCCTTATCGATTGTTGGCGTAACAATTTTGTCTGGTTTTTTCCGATATATGATTCGTCAAACGATTATTGTAATGTCTCGCCATATTGAATATGATTTAAGACATGATTTTTGGGAACACATTCAAAAGCTTCCTTTAAGATTTTTTCAAAATAATTCTACCGGTAATATAATGTCCCACGCTACTAATGATATTAGCGCAGTAAGAATGGCAGTTGGTCCTTCGGTTATGTATTCTTTAGATAACGGGACAAAATTTTTAATGATACTTCCTTTAATGATTATTCTTAGTCCGATTCTTACTTTTTATTCACTTCTGCCATTACCGGTTTTTTCATTTTTAGTTTATTTGGTAATGAAAAAAGTTCACGTTAAGTATACTCGAATACAAGAAAAATTTTCTGAACTAACTACTAAGGCTCAAGAAAACTTTGCTGGGATTAGAGTCATAAAATCTTATGTAAGAGAAGATTATGAAATAAAAGAATTTACTCGACACAGCAGTGAATATTTAATGCGTCATATGGATTTGGTAAGACTGCAAGCATTCTTTCAACCAATATTTTTTTCAATTGCAGGTCTTTCTTCAATTATAGTGCTACTTGTAGGCGGAGATATGGTTATTAAAGGCAGTCTCTCCTTAGGTGTAATTTCAGCATTCTTTGCCTATTTAGGAATGTTAATTTGGCCTATGATTTCTTTTGGGTGGGTTGCCAACATGATTCAGCAGGCTGACGCTAGTATGAAACGTCTACTTAAGATTTTTAGAGAACCTTCCGAAATCTACGATAAGAATAATGAAAAAAATTCTAACATCAATATAAAAGGTGAAATAGAATTTAGAAATGTTGAGTTTAGATATAGTGATGTTTTACCCCCTGTCTTACAAAATATTAGCTTTAAAATAAAACAAGGTCAAACGGTAGCCTTTATTGGTCATACAGGTGTTGGAAAGACTACATTGATAAATCTGATCCCGCGATTATATGATCCAACAAAAGGTGAAGTTCTAATTGACGGAGTGAATGTAAAAGAAATTCCCTTAGATGTACTTAGAACTAACATTGGTTTAGTTTCTCAGGAAACTTTTCTTTTTTCAGATACGCTCGCAAATAATATTGCCTATGGTCTAAACAACAAAGTAGATGGTATAGTTGAAAGGACTGCTAATATAGCCCAGCTTTCGAAAGATGTATCCGATTTTCCAAAAGGTTTTGATACAATTGTTGGTGAGCGGGGGATTACACTTTCTGGCGGGCAAAAGCAGCGCACAACTTTAGCAAGAGCATTGGCAATAGACCCCAAAATTTTAATACTTGATGACTCTTTCTCAGCTGTCGATACTAATACCGAAGAAAGTATCTTGCGAGAACTGAAAATGTTTATGAAAGACCGTACAAGTATAATTATTAGCCATAGAATCTCTACCGTCAAAGACTCTGATAAAATTTTTGTCCTTGATAAAGGAAGTATTGTGGAGGAAGGTACACATGAAGAACTTGTTGCTAAAGGTGGTATTTATGCTGACTTGTATTTCAAGCAGTTGTTAGAAGAAGAACTAAAAGAAATAAATTAAGAAAGCTGCAGAATGAAAAAAATTAAAATTGCTTTTTTCTCAATACCTTCGAAAGAAAAGTCTTATTTGAATAAAAAATTCGATAAGAAAAAATTTGATTTGTATTTCTTCAAAGAAGAATTATATGAATCCACCACTTCTTGGAAAGAAAAATTATCTATCTTAAATGAAATTGACGTACTTTCTGTTTTTATATACGATAAAGTAGATAAGAAAATTATTGACAAGGCAAAAAACTTAAAGCTTATTGCCACACGCAGTACTGGTTTTAATCATATCGATGTTGAATATGCTAAAAAGAAAAAAATTTCTGTTGCTAATGTACCTTTCTATGGTGAAAATACAGTTGCTGAACATACCTTTGCTTTAATACTGGCACTTTCCAGAAATTTGCATAAAGCATATATAAGATCACAACAAAGCAATTTTTCACTTGATGGTTTACGTGGATTTGACCTTCGCGGTAAAGTAATTGGAGTAATAGGGGCTGGAAGCATTGGCGTTCATGTAATGAAAATTGCAAAAGGATTTGGAATGAAGGTATTAGCTTATGATATTAAGCAAAACCATATTTTAGAAGAATTATTGGATTTTAAGTATGTGGGTTTAGATGAGCTGTTGAGCTCGTCGGACATAATAACTTTACATTGCCCTTACAACGAACAAACACATCATTTATTGAATATGAATAATATCAAAAAGGTAAAACGTGGGGCGTTATTTATAAATACTGCTAGAAGTGGAATCATTGAACCATCCGCACTTTACCATGCAATTGATAGCGGCATCTTTAGCGGCGCAGGTTTAGATGTGTTTGAAGGAGAAGAATTGCTCAAAGAGGAAAATCAAATGCTTACTAAAAATGTACCTTTGAAAAATGTAGAAGCATTGCTTAAAAGAAATTTGCTATTAAGAAGAGAAAATGTAATTATCACACCTCACATGGCTTTCGATTCACATGAAGCAATTGAAAGAATTCTCGATACAACTGTAGAAAACATAATTGCTTTTTTTGAAAATAAAAACTATTACAAAGTTAATTAAATGGCAGAAGAATTTAGGGAAGATGAAATATTAGGCAAAGCTTACGACGCTAAACTTATGCGTCGATTACTTAAGTATGTTAAACCTTACAGAAAATACGTTGTAATAGCTATTTTCTTAAATATATTTGTCGCAGCTCTGCCTACAATAAGGCCTTACTTAATTAAGGTTGGTATCGATAATTACATTGTTAACAAAGATTACCATGGCCTGCTGATTATTTCATTACTATTGCTTACCGCGCTAATACTTCAATCTATAGTTCAGTACTTTTTGACTTACTATACTGAGCTGATGGGCCAAAAAATTATTTTTGACATTCGTGTGCAGCTTTTTACTCATGTTCAAAAGCTTGCATTGAAATATTTTGATAAAACACCAATAGGTAGAACTGTTACACGCGTAACTAACGATGTAGAAACATTAAATGAAATGTTCTCATCCGGCATTGTTAGTGTTTTTAGTGATGTCTTTGTAATAATTTGGATTTTTGTGTTCATGTTTTCTATGTCGTGGGATTTGTCCTTAGTAACTTTGTCTGTGGTACCCATTTTATTTTACGCTACTTTTTTGTTTAGGAAAAAAGTTAGAGAATCTTACCGCGATGTTAGAAAACATCTTGCAAGGTTAAACTCTTACATGCAGGAACATGTAACAGGAATGAACGTGGTTCAAATTTTTGCTAAACAAAAACAAGAATTAAAAAAGTTCTCAGGCATAAATAAAGATTATAAAAATGCAAACATAAAGTCGATACTGTACTATGCTGTTTTTTTCCCGTTTGTAGAATTTTTAAGTGCTTTGAGCGTAGCCATGATTATTTGGTATGGCGGCGGTGAAGTTATTCAATCAAAATTAACTATTGGAGTTTTGTTCGCATTTTTGCAGTATACCGAAATGTTTTGGAGACCAGTACGGGATCTTTCTGATAAATATAATATACTTCAATCTGCAATGGCATCTTCGGAGCGAATTTTTAAGTTATTAGACGATAATACCTTTATAAATGACCCCGTAAAGCCTAAGAAATTAGAAAGCGTTAAGGGTCAAATTGAATTTAAGAATGTTTGGTTTGCTTATAACCCGGGTGAGTATGTTTTGAAAAACGTTTCTTTTAAAATAAATCCAGGCGAGACCTTTGCAATAGTTGGAGCTACTGGCGCAGGAAAAACTAGCATTATTAATATACTTTCAAGATTTTATGATATAGAAAAAGGCAGCATATTAATTGATGGAATTGATATTAGGGATATTGACAAAAAAGAATTGAGAAAACATATTGCAACTGTTCTGCAGGATGTTTATCTGTTTTCTGGAACTATTAAATCGAATATTAACTTAGGTAACGAAGAAATAACTGATGAACAAGTAATTGAAGCTGCTAAGATCGTTGGTGCACATAAATTTATTTCAAAACTGCCTAATGGTTATAACGAAGAAGTAAAAGAAAAAGGGGCAACTTTAAGTGTTGGTCAAAAACAATTAATTTCGTTTGCACGTGCTCTTGCTTTTAATCCCAAAATACTTATTCTTGACGAAGCTACTTCAAGCGTTGATACTGAAACTGAAATTCTAATTCAACAAGCTATCGAGAAATTGTTAGTTGGAAGAACTTCAATTGTAATTGCTCATAGACTTTCAACAATCCAAAACGCTGATAAAATAATAGTTGTTCATAAAGGTGAAGTTAGAGAAACAGGTACACATCAAGAATTGCTTGCACAAAAAGGTATTTATTATAAGTTGTATCAGTTGCAGTATAAAGACCAAGAAATTGTAAAAATTGCATAAATGGAGGTAACATGGCAACCAAAAGATTTATGACTTTGCCTCGACATATTCTTGAAGGAGAGAAACTTCACCCTGGAGCAACAGGTGAGCTTTCTGCTATTTTAAATCAACTTGGTCTTGCTGCAAAGGTAATTTCACTTGAAGTCAATAAAGCTGGGTTAGTCGATATTCTGGGATTTACAGGTGAGACAAATTACAGTGGAGACCAAGTAAAAAAATTAGATATTTTTGCTCACGAAATGCTTGTAAAAGCAATGGATCATGGTGGACATTTTTGTGTAATGGCATCCGAAGAAGAGGAAGATATAATTCACTTACCACCACATCATAAAATTGGTAAATATGTTTTACTATTTGACCCGCTTGACGGTTCATCGAATATTGATGCTAATGTAAGTATTGGGACAATTTTTTCAATTTATAGGAGAGTTAGCGAAGGAAACGGTCCAGGTACCTTAGAAGATTGCCTACAACCTGGTTACAAACAGGTTGCTGCAGGTTATGTTGTTTATGGTTCTAGCACTGTTTTAGTTTATACTGCTGGACATGGCGTTTTTGGATTTACATTAGATCCTTCATTTGGAGAATTTCTCCTTTCACACGACAATATAAAAATTCCAAAGCGTGGTAGAATCTACAGTATAAACGAGGGCAATTACAATTCTTGGGACCGCGGACTAAAAAATTATATAAAATATCTCCAAGCAAATAAGTTTGAAGGCAAACCTTATCAAGCAAGATATATTGGTTCAATGGTTGCTGATATTCACAGAACTTTGTTATATGGTGGGATATTTATGTATCCCGGCGATGCACGTAATCCTAAAGGAAAATTACGATTGATGTACGAGTGTAACCCAATGGCTTTTATAGTTGAGTCTGCTGGCGGCAGAGCAACAGATGGTAAAAAAAGAATTCTGGAAATTCAACCTACAGCACTTCACCAGAGGACACCAATTTTTATTGGCAGTGAAGAAGATGTATTACTTGTAGAAAAATTTATGAGAGAAGCAGAGCTTTCTAATATTGAAAAATAGTTTTAACTAAATATTTTCTTCTTTATTCTCTAATTCTTCTCTTATTTTTTGAGCTAATTCTTCTTTGGAGATGCCCACTATTTTAATTTTGGTAGAACTTACCAATATTTCCGGCGGGTCGCCCTCACCTTTTACAAAACGATACAGATTAAAGCCTAATCTATTCCTGTCGTTTGGTATTGGAATAAATTCCTTAAATTTTTCTGCTATTGAATAAACTCTTGATTCAATTGAATCCTTTGGGAATTTTTTCACTGCGGGTGGTGGTAGTGTAGTCATACTTTTACCTAATTTTTCTCTTACCTAACTCAAAAATATAAAACAGTAATCTTACTACCAAGTCGAAGTTAAATACAGCTTCAAAAATTTATTTCTATGAATCACTACTGTCCAAAATAATTTTGAAATCAAATTCCGAAGGGATAAATTACCAAATAAATTTAGAAAACTTTAAGATTTTGGACTATTCTACTTGTCTTGTAAATCAATCCCTATCTCGTCCCTACGGCACTTTTATCTTCAGTTTATATTTATTTATTCTATAACTATATAATCCCTAAAGGGATAACATTGGTTTAAGGATAATCAAAGCTTTATTGTCCCGT
The DNA here is from genome assembly GCA_041538185.1 of Melioribacteraceae bacterium 4301-Me. NCBI lineage: Bacteria > Pseudomonadati > Ignavibacteriota > Ignavibacteria > Ignavibacteriales > Melioribacteraceae > Pyranulibacter > Pyranulibacter aquaticus. The sequence goes on from JBGORM010000002.1 coordinate 298,312, forward strand.
CAGAACAAAATATTTATAGGATAAAGAACTAAGAAATAGATTAAGTCCATTTAGGAACGAAATAAAAAATATATTGGACAGATATGCTATGAATATTTTTGGAATAAAAATATTTTGAACAACATTCTGTTAGTTTTTTATAATATTAACTTTCCTTTTTATAAATAAACTCAAAGTTGGTATATACTCTTATTTTTGAATTGAGATATTATGCCTTTTTTTAATAAATTAGATTGACATTTACTATAAAAGATTTTCAAATGAATAAACAAAGATTTATCAGTTTATCATTCATGATGTTTTTGCTCACAATAGTAAGCAATAAATTCTTGCTCGCTAATCAAATATGTGAATTATCAATAAAAAGAGGTTACAAAAACAACATAATGAACAATTTCATTAAATCAGATACAGCAACATTTGGTGCTGGATGTTTTTGGTGCACTGAAGCAATTTTCCAAAGGCTTAAGGGTGTTGAGAAAGTAATTTCAGGATATTCTGGTGGACATGTGGCAAACCCGACTTATGAGGAAGTTTGCACAGGTTCTACTGGTCATGCTGAAGTTTGTCAAATTATATATAATCCCGATGTTATTTCTTTTGAAGAGCTGTTAAAGGTCTTCTGGAAAACTCACGACCCAACTACTCTTAATCGTCAAGGCAATGATATTGGCACACAATACAGGTCAGTTATTTTTTATCACAATCAAAGGCAAAAAGAATTGGCTGAAAAGTATAAAAGAGAATTAGACCATTCAGGTGCCTATGAACGACCTATCGTAACGGCAATTGAACCCTTTAAAAACTTTTATAAAGCAGAAGACTACCATCAGAATTATTACAACAACAATCCAGATAAACCATATTGTTCTTTTGTGATAGGTCCGAAATTAGACAAGTTTGAGAAAGCCTTTCGCGATATTTTGAAGGATAGAAATAAAAAGGCGGCTAATTAAAAGCCGCCTTAATAAAGCAAAAGCAAAAACCTAATTTTTAGTTAATCACTTTTACTTCTTGGGCTTGAAGACCTTTTTGACCTTGAGCAATTGTGAACTCTACCTTTTGACCTTCTTGCAAAGTACGGTATCCTTCGCCTTGAATTGCTTGGTAGTGAACAAATACATCATCACCTTCGGTACGTTGAATGAATCCGTACCCTTTTGAATTGTTGAACCATTTTACGGTTCCTTTTACTCTTTCTGCCATTTAAAGATGCTCCTTTAAATATTGTAAAAAAATAAATTAATTAATACGAACAGAGCACCGGATTACTTGTTAATTAAAAAATCAACAATACAACAAACTGCTCAAGTTCAAACAAGGAAAAAGTAGTTAACTACTTAAACCTTAGCTCCGCGTGCAGGACTCGAACCTGCAACCCTGCGGTTAACAGCCGCATGCTCTACCATTGAGCTAACGCGGAATGAAATTACTTGGTGAGTAATACTTCAACTTCTATTCGGAGAGTTGAACCGATAACTACTTAAAGAACCTTTTTTAATTTTTGAGACGTAAAGATAGATTTTCTAATCGCTTTTGTCAAGAAAGCAAATAAATTATTTTTAGTAAGCATAACCCATAACTCAAAATTTTATTGTATTGCCCTGAGTAATTTTTAAGTAGTAAAAGAGGTAAACATAATATCTGTTCTCAAAAATCTATATTGATTATAACCCAACATGCTGTTTA